>JBFHPX010000217.1:0-4268 GCA_041592575.1 Alcanivoracaceae bacterium | reverse complement strand
TCGCTGGATTTTCTTGCCGTTACGGGGAGAACCGGATCGACTGCTGGTGCGACGCGCCGGCGGTGATCATCGTGCCGAGGCCTGGCTGGACCTGTCACGCCGGCATCTGGAGCACACCCGACTGACCGCGCCGGCACTGAAGCTGACGCTGGAAGCAGGCCGGCTGCTGCCCATGGCGGCGCCACCGGCACATCTGTTTGCCGCACTGGAGCGCCCGGCAGCGCGTGAGCTGCTGGAAAAACTCGCCAACCTGCCCGGTCTGTCGTTGTATCAACCGACGACCATCGACTGCCACCTGCCGGAACAGAATGAAGGCCGCAGCGATCCGCTGGCAGCAAACCGGACAGAATCATTTCTGCCACCTTCCGCTTTTGTTGATGCACCACTGTGGCTGCTGGAACAACCTCTGCCACTACGCAGCCGGCAGCAGCAGGTATTCTGGCGCGGCGGCGCGCTGGAGATATTGCCCGGCCTGCGACAATTCAATGAGCCCTGGTGGCAACCGCATCAGGGCTGGCAGCGCCGCTACCATATCGCCCGGCATCCGCTCGGCATTCACTGCTGGCTGTTTCAGCAGGGTGATGCCGAAGGCCCCTGGTTCCTGCACGGTTTTTTCTGACCATGAAGAAATCAGGACGCGGCTTTGCCGAATTACACTGCCGATCTGCCTTCAGTTTTCTGACCGGCGCCAGCCAACCGGAGGAACTGGTGGCGCGCGCGGTAGCGCTCGGTTATCAGGCGCTGGCCATCACCGATGACTGTTCGCTGGCCGGCGTGGTGCGTGCCCATCAGGCGGCACAGGAGCACAACCTGAAACTGATTATCGGCAGTCAGTTTCAGATCGAGGATGCCGAACCGGGAAAGCCGCTGGATCTGATTCTGCTGGTGCCGCATCGACAGGCCTACGGCGAACTGTGCGCATTGATCAGTCGTGGCCGCCGCCGCGCAGAAAAAGGCCAGTACCAGCTGCACTGGAAGGACCTGACGCGCCTCGTCCAGCAATGCCTGTGTGTTTGGTTGCCCTCCCTTGAGCAACAACAGGACCTTGCTCAGGGCGCCAGACTGAAAGCGCATTTCCCTGATCGACTCTGGATTGCCTGCGAGCTGTTGCAGGAACAGCACGACGGTGCCCGTTATCAATACCTGTGGCAACTGGCCAGCGACCTGGACCTGCCGATGGTGGCCAGCAATGACGTGCATATGCATGTTGCCGAACGGCAACCACTTCAGGATGTGCTAACCGCGCTGCGCTATCGTTGTACTGTGCAAACGCTCGGTCGCCGCCGCTTTGTCAATGACCAGCGGCACCTGCGAACACTGGCTATGCTCCGGGATATTTACCCTCAGGCACTGCTTGAAGAGAGCCTGCATATCACCGGACTCTGCCAGTTCTCCCTGAATGAACTGCGCTACCAGTATCCGCGTGAGGCCATCCCGGCCGGTATCAGTGCCGCCGACTGGCTGCGACAGCTGGTCTATCAGGGCGCAGCACTACGCTGGCCTGAAGGCGTGCCGAACGAAGTGCGCAGGCTGCTGGAAAAGGAACTGGCGCTGATCAGCGAGCTGCGTTATGAGGCCTATTTTCTCACCGTACATGACATCGTCATGTTTGCCCGCAGCCAGAACATTCTCTGTCAGGGGCGTGGCTCGGCCGCCAACTCTGCAGTCTGTTATTGCCTGTTTGTCACCGAAGTCGATCCGTCACGCAGCCAGGTTTTGTTCGAACGCTTTATTTCCCGAGAACGTGATGAAGCGCCGGATATCGATGTCGACTTCGAACACGAACGGCGCGAAGAGGTGATGCAGTACATTTACCGCAAATATGGCCGTGATCATGCCGCACTGGCCGCCACCGTAATCCGCTATCGCACCCGTTCGGCGGTGCGCGATGTCGGCCGCGCACTGGGTATGGACATGGCCGTACTTGAGCAGCTCAGCCGCAATCTGGCCTGGTGGGACAAACGCGAGGAACTGCCACAGCGATTCCGCGAAGCCGGCCTGCACGATACCAGTCTGACCCGCCACTACCTGACACTGGTGGATCAGCTGCTGGGATTTCCACGCCATCTTTCCCAGCATGTCGGCGGCTTTGTCATTACCCATGAGCCGCTGCACACGCTGGTGCCGGTGGAAAATGCTGCCATGGCGGATCGCACCATCATCCAGTGGGACAAGGATGACCTGGAAAGCATCGGCCTGATGAAGGTCGATGTGCTGGCGCTCGGCATGCTCACCGCGATTCGCAAGATGCTGGATTTGATTAACCAGACACAGGCATCGGAACCCGCAGGAGCCGTCGACCGACGGCGAAAAGATTTCGTGGCCGGTCGGCCGCTCCTACAGGGAGAGCAGCGATCCGCTACAACGCTGACCTTGCAGAATATTCCCCCGGAAGATCCCGCCACCTACGCCATGCTGCAGAAAGGCGACAGCGTTGGTGTGTTTCAGGTGGAATCGCGGGCACAGATGAACATGCTGCCGCGTCTTAAGCCGGAAAAATTCTACGATCTGGTCATTGAAGTAGCGATTGTCCGCCCGGGCCCGATTCAGGGTGACATGGTGCATCCCTACCTGCGCCGGCGGAACAACGAGGAAGCCGTAGATTATCCGGATGACCGCATCAAGGGCGTACTTGAAAGAACGCTGGGCATTCCTATCTTTCAGGAGCAGGTGATCCAGCTGGTAATGGTGGCCGCCGGCTTCAGTGGCGGTGAAGCAGATCAGTTACGCCGCGCCATGGCCAGCTGGGGCAAAGACGGCACCCTGTTCCGATTCGAGGACAAGGTCATTCAGGGGATGCTGAATAATGGTTACAGCCTCGACTATGCCAGACGCATTTTTGAACAGATGAAGGGTTTTGGCGGCTATGGTTTTCCCGAATCCCATGCCGCCAGTTTTGCCCTGCTGGTGTATGTGTCGGCCTGGCTCAAGCGTCATCACAGCAGCGCGTTTTATTGCGGTCTGCTCAACAGCCTGCCCATGGGGTTCTATTCCCCGTCACAATTGCTGCAGGACGCCCGCCGCCATGGCATTGAGATACGCCCGCCGGATTGTGATCACAGCCATTGGGATTACACCCTCGAAAACAGCGAACGGCTAACACTTGGTGTGCAACCGGCGATCCGCATCGGCCTGCGCCAGATCAGCGGCTTCAGTATCGAAGCGGCGGATCGCCTTGTCACGGCTAGACAGCAACAGCCATTCAGGAATATCCAGGATCTGTGCAGTCGCGCCACCTTGAACAGGCGGGAACGGGAATGTCTGGTGGCCGCCAATGCGGTACGAAGACTAAGCGGCCATCGTCATCAGGGCTACTGGGACATGCTCGGCGTCGAGGAATCGCGGCCACTGTTCGGCAAGGAACAGCATGACATTCGCGACGGCATTTTTCTGGATGCGCCCTCGGAAATGGATACCATGCTGGCAGATTACCAAGCCCTGTCACTGACCACCGGCCGACATCCACTCGCCTTGCTGCGACATCAGCAACCGTTTCACAGCGCCTGCTCAGCGGCCATGCTGAAAAAGGCCCGCCATGGTCAACTGCTGCGTGTCGCCGGCCTGATCACCAATCGACAACGACCGGGCTCGGCATCAGGCGTGATGTTTGTCACCCTCGAAGATGAAACCGGCAACAGCAATGTGTTGGTCTGGCAGAGTGTGCAGAAAAAATATCGGCGCGAACTGCTCGGCAGTTCACTGGTGCTGGTCACCGGGACGGTGGAACGCAGCCCGGAAGGCATCGTCCATCTGATGGCCGGCAGGATTGAAGACTATCAGGCCGCATTACAGCAACTGACAGTACAGTCCCGTGATTTCCACTGACTACCGCAGGAGCGGCTGATCAGCCGCGAAATCCTTTCGCCGTCGGTCGACGGCTCCTGCGGAGATATGATTCAGCTGACGGTACGGCTGCGGCGATTCTGATTGTTGCCGCCGGGACGACGGTTGCCGCCATCAGTGGAAACACGCACGGCCACGTCGCGACGCTGGCCCTGCTGCTGACGCTGTCCATCACTACCTTGCCGTTGTCCGCTTGCGCCCTGCCCCGACCGCTGACCACCCTGACGTTGCTGGCCACGGCCACCACCGGCGCCATTGCGACCATTCGGAATCGGCTCCGCCTTGATACGCGGATCCACTTCAAACCCGGGCACGATTTCCTTCGGTAGCGAACGCTTGATCAGCTTTTCAATGCCGGCCAGCAGTTTCAGCTCGTCAACACAGACCAGCGATACCGCTTCGCCTTCACAACCGGCACGACCGGT
>JBFHPX010000216.1:0-4295 GCA_041592575.1 Alcanivoracaceae bacterium | reverse complement strand
GCGCGGGCAATGCCGACGCGCTGCTTCATGCCGCCGGAGATTTCATCCGGGCGCTTGTCGAGGGCATGGCTCATATTGACCAATGCAAGATTGTGGGCAATCCATTCGCGCATCTCGGCTCGACTCTTCTTGCCTTTGAAAACCGTTTTCACTGCCAGCTCGACGTTCTGCCATACCGTCAGCCACGGCAGCAGCGAATGGTTCTGGAATACGATGGCGCGCTCAGGGCCCGGCTCGGATACTTCCTTGCCGTCAAGAATGATGCCGCCGGAGGAGGCCTGAAGCAGGCCGCCAACCAGGTTGAGCACGGTGGACTTGCCGCAGCCTGAGTGGCCGATCAGCGAAACGAACTCGCCTTCGGTGATTTTCAGATTGACGTCCTTCAGTGCTTCAAAACTGCCTTTCGGCGTGGCGAAGCGCATATCGACGGCGGAAATTTCCAGTAGTGGTTTCATCTTCAGTCTCCTTTCTGCCAATCAACCCGGCGCTGTGCCATCAGCATCAGCCGGTCGAGGGCAAAGCCAATCAGGCCGATGGCGAGAACCGCGACCATGATCCGGCTCAGTGATTGCGAACTACCGTTCTGGAATTCGTCCCAGACGAACTTTCCAAGGCCCGGATTCTGCGCCAGCATTTCCGCGGCGATCAGTACCATCCAGGCAATGCCAAGTGACACTCGCAAACCGGTGAACATCATCGGAATGGCAGAGGGCAGGACAATCTTGCGAACGTGGGTGAACCAGCCGAGCCGAAGCACCTGGCTGACATTGTTCAGGTCCTGGCTTACGGTGGTGACGCCAACCGCGGTGTTGATCAGCGTCGGCCACAGACAACACAGTGTTACCGTGATCATCGACACCACAAAGGAGCGGGCGAACATCGGGTCTTCGCTGGTGTAGACCGCAGACACCACCAGTGTCACCAGTGGCAGCCATGCCAGTGGCGACACCGGGCGAAACAGTTGCACCAGCGGGTTGACGGCATTGCTGACAAAGCGGCTGAGCCCCATGACGATGCCGAGCGGAATCGCCACCAGCGACGCCAGCACGAACCCCGCCAGTACCGTGATCAGACTGGTGCCGATCTGATCAAAGAACGTCGGTGCGCCGGTGTAACTGCGCCGGGTCGGTTGCCATTCCGGTTGCTGGGCCAGACGCTCGGCAATCCGGTCTTCCTGACGTTGATAGAAGGCCGTGGCCTTCTCCCGCTCGGCAACATGCTCGTCATACAGATTCATCGCCTGTTCGGCGACCGCCAGCGGCCCGGGAAACTTGCCCAGTGAGGTGTCTACCTTTTGCGCGGCGAATTGCCACAGCAGCAGGAACAGGGCGAGGCCGAGCAGTGGCGCGCCGAGACCGCGCAGTAGCTGACGCGAATAGCGCAGCAGGCTGTCGCGATCGGTGTCCGGCAGACGGGCGCTGATCTGACTGACAAGGCTGGTGGTGTTCATAACATTTTCCTCAACTGCAAACCGGTATCAGGGTGTTTCATTGCCTTTCAGGCCAATCGGGAACTTGGTCAGATAGGCGTTCGGTGCTTTTGCATCGAACTGGATACCGTCAATAAAGGTGGTGTGGTTGACCGGACGGAAGCCGCTTTCCTTGCTGAAGTCGGGAAAGTCGGAGGCCTTCATCTTGCCTTCGGCGATCAGAGCTTCCGCCGCCTGCTTGTAGATTTCCGGCTTGAATACCTTCTTTGCAGTTTCCAGGTACCAGCTGTCTGGCTTGGCTTCCGGGATCTGGCCCCAGCGGCGCATCTGGGTCAGATACCAGATCGCATCGGAATAGAACGGGTAGGTGGCGTGGTAACGGAAGAACACGTTGAAGTCCGGGGCTTCCCGCACATCACCTTTCTCGTACTCGAAAATACCGGTCATGCTGTTGGCGATGACTTCATAGTCGGCGCCGACGTAGTTGGGCATGGAGATAATCTTTGCAGCTTCCTTGCGGTTGGCATTGTTGTTTTCATCCAGCCACTTGCCAGCACGGATTAATGCCTTCACCACGCGGATATGGGTGTTCGGGTTTTGCTCCGCCCATTTGTTGCTGACGCCGAACACTTTTTCGGAAACGTTATTACGAATCGCCAGATCAGCCACCACCGGGACACCGATGCCACGGAATACCGCCTGCTGGTTCCACGGCTCACCAACGCAGTAGCCGTTGATGGTGCCGGCTTCCAGAGTGGCCGGCATTTGCGGCGGTGGGGTGACAGAGATCAGGACGTCGCTCTTGATGGTGCCGGCGGTATCGCCACGCTGCGGCGCGTAGTAGCCGGGGTGAATACCATCGGCGGCCAGCCAGTAACGCAGCTCGTAGTTATGGGTGGACACCGGGAATACCATGCCGAGCTTGAACGGCGTGCTTTTGCTGCGGAAATCGGCGATCACCGGCTTCAGGGCGGCGGCGCGGATCGGGTGCACCGGCTTGCCGTCTTTCATCGCTACATGCTTTTTCATTTCCGCCCAGACCGCATTCGACATGGTGCAGGCGTTGCCATTCAGATCCATGGTGAAGGCGGTAATGATATGGGCCTCGGTGCCAAAGCCGATGGTGGCGCCAAGCGGTTGGCCGGACAGCATGTGTGCGCCGTCGAGTTCGCCTGAGATGGTGCGGTCCAGCAGGACTTTCCAGTTGGCCTGGGCTTCCAGAGTGACATACAGGCCTTCGTCTTCGAAAAAGCCTTTTTCCTTGGCGATGGCCAGCGGCACCATGTCAGTCAATTTGATAAAGCCGAACTTCAGCTCTTCCTTTTCCGGAAAGCCAACCTCGGCTGCCGACAGGTTCATGACCGGTGCGCTGATCAGGCCCAATGCCAGAACCAGCTGGCGGCAGCGATGCAGAATCGGTGTTTTCATGTCCGTACTCCTCAGCCTTGGCGGCACAAAAAAAAGGCGCTCACATCACGGGGGTTATCCGTGCAGTGAGCGCCATTGCTCTGGAACGATTTGGGAGACGACCGCAACCGCCCTTGGTTGCTGTCTGCAGTACTTAAAGCAAAGGCTGTGCCAGACTTCTTCAGCGCATTAAATCAGTGGTTTAGCGCTATTCACGGAGTTGTTGCGTGCGTTGTTATTGGGCGCGCGCACCAATATCGTGCGCTGGAAATCATTCCGAGGAGCCAAGAACATCGGCCATGGCAATGACAGCGCGGGCCACATCAATCAGCTTGCGGCCCTGGTTCATGGCCATCTTGCGTAGCAGCGCATGGGCCTCGTCCTCGCGCAGGCGTCTGTGTTTCATCAGCAGCGCCTTGGCGCGATCGAGCAGCTTGCGCTCTTCCAATGCGGTGCGTGCCTTGTCGAGCTGTTCCTGCATGCTGTGCAGTCGCTGGCTCTGCGATTGCAGCAAATCCATCATCGATCGCCCCAGCGCCGGCCCGAGAGCGTCAACGCTGGCATCTTCGGGGTAGTCCGACAGGGTGGTGAGCGGATCGGGTTGCTGGATCGCAAGGACATCACGGCGGTAGCGGTCGAGATCCTGACGAGCGGCGGCCAGTCGGACCTCGCTGGTTTGCTCAACGTTGCGTTCAAGCGCATCTTCCACCTGTTTCATGGCATCAATCCGTCTGGTGCAGACCGCGAACCATTGTTCGCTAAGCTCGGCATCGCGTTGTGGGTCACGACACGGCGAGCAGATAATGGTGCGCAGTCGTCGTACTTCTTCCAGTGCGCAGGGCGCGACCTCATGGCGCCAAAGCGCCAGCGTGGTGTCATCAGCGAAGTGCGAGAAAATTTCGAAGCAACGCTCCTGCCCTTCCACCAGGATGCCGGTGCGTTCTGCCAGCGCACTGCTGAACTTGCCGCTGGCCAGGCGCATGCCCCCCAGAGCGCGTTCCTGACCAGCCAGCTCCTTGCCCTGCATGAAATGGAACAGGGCCACCAGTGCCCGGGTGATTTCCGGGTCCGAGGCGCTGTCTGCTGCCTCAAATACCACCGCCATCAGGCAGCGAATCAGTTCGGTATAGCACTGGTTCACTTCCTCGTAATTCACCTGAAGGGCGGCGACACGCTGGCGGCAGTTGTCGAGATGTTCGAGGTGGTGGACTGCCAGTGCCATTCGGCTGAGCAGGCGGTTGCCGGCATGAATGATGTCGCCGTCGCTGCCCAGCGAGCCGAGCAGAACGTCAAAGTTGGCCAGTTCACGATCCGTCTCCAGCACCAGTTTTTCCCGCAACTCGCGAAACCGCGCGCCGGCGGAGCTGGCGAAGATCCCGGAGGCACCCCGTTCGCGCTGCAGCGCGTGGACCAGGCTGCTGATTGCCACCACCAGCCGCGCCATGCGCAGCAGATGTTG
>JBFHPX010000215.1:0-4321 GCA_041592575.1 Alcanivoracaceae bacterium | reverse complement strand
GAGCGGGTCAAGGCGGCCATGGCGCGCGGCGATGACAAGCCGGACTTTTCCTCCATGCCGTTGTTTGACGACAAGGCCATGCTGGTCAAGGCAGGCATTGGCGCCGTGCTGGTGATTGCGCTGCTGGTCTGGCTGCTCTAAACCGGCGCAACACCTGCAGGGGCGTCGTGCCGGGTTTGATCAATGTGGCTGTGCTTTTAGTCCGCCAAGGAAAAGCAGCCGTTTTACCGCCAGCGCCACCAGCGGAAAGCTGAGCACATAACAGATCGCCACACCGATACCGATGCCGGGCACGATCATATAGGCCAGTGCCGCCCCCAATGCGGAATCGAGTTGATCCATGGCCAGAAACAGGCGCCGGTTTTTTTCCGGGGTGGCGCCGGCGGCAATACCTAGCCGGCGTTTGATAAACGAGTTCGGCAGTTCTGCCAGTACATAACCGAGGCCACCACACAGGCCAGCGAGCCAAAGTGCGCTGCCAGCGAATGGCGAGCTCCAGCCGAGCGGCTGCCACAGTTGTTCTGCCGGCCATAACAGACAGGCGCCGATGGCGGTCAGCGATGGCATCAGCAACATGCCACGCCAGGTCTTGTTGGCGCCGAACAGTTGCATGGCGATTGACCGGCGCAGCGCAGCCAGCCAGTTATCCCGCACCGCCAGCATGTGCAGTACGCCACCGAACACAATCGGCAGTTGCAACCATAGCGCGGCGCCAAGCAGGTCTATCACGGTCATCATTACCACTCGCCCGTCTGGCTCGCCAGCAGCACAAATAGCGCCGCGCCGCCGAGCGTCAGCAACAGAATTTGCCACAGCGCGGTGAACTTGAAGAACGGTCTGTTCCAGAGCATGGCAAAACTGAACGCAGGCAGCGCAACTGTCAGCATCGCGGTGACCATGTGTGCTGGCACGAACCGGTTCAGTAACAGGCTGCCGCCGAGCAGAAACAGACTCCAGAACACCGGCATGCCGATATAGGCCGGCTTGCCGCTGGCGGTTTCGGTGGTGCCGGACTGATTGAATACCGCCAGACGAATACAGCCGCAGGCAATCATTAATGGCAGCATTAATGCCGACCAGCCGGGCAACAGGGTGTGGTGCCAGATCAGCGCCGGCGCGACCAGATACACCAGCACATCCATAAAGCCGTCCAGATATCGGCCGAACTCCCGCAGTACGCCACGGCGGCGCGCCCAGATGCCGTCGATGGCATCACCAAGCATGGCGATAAAGAGTACGGCGGTGGCCAGCAACGGTTTGCTGTTCAGCGTCAGCCACACGGTCAGGCTGACGCTGAGTACGCCAGTCAAGGTCAGAACGTCGACCCGATTGAGATGAATAATCAGGGCTTGCTTTGACATGTCGTCTCCAGCGTCAGAATCCGGTGCGGCGTTTGGCCGCGTGCCAGACGCTGACGCAATGCCGGCCGATCAATCTTGCTGTTGTGTCTGCGGTCCATCGGCAGGGCGCGGGTGATGTGCAGTTGCAGCGAGTCGATCTCCATGCTGCCCATCAATTGCTGAAGAAGCTGTAGCAGTTGCGGCGTCAGCTTCTGTTCCAGCACCAGAAATACAGCTACCACGTCATCCTGTTGCACCAGTGCGGCACGATGTACCTCCGGGCGCCGTTCTATAGCGATCTCCGCGGGGAATACATCGAAGCTGCCGGCGTCGCTGCGAATGCGATCCTTGACCCGGCCGGCCAGCCAGAGTCGGCCCTGATCGTCGAGCCAGCCGGTATCGCCGGTGCGATGCCAGACGAATCCATCGGCGCAGGGAATCTTGTTCTCCCGGTCCGCTTCCGGGTTGTCGACATAACCTTTCAGAACATGATCGCCACGTACCAGAATCTCGCCGCACTGGCCTGGCTGTACTCTTGCCGCCGCCACTGCCTGTTCGTGTTCCAGCGGCAGCGTCGGATCAACCAGAGCCAGCTCGCATCCAGGTGCCGGCGGGCCAACCAGATAGCCATCCTGTTTGGCCGCCGCCAGCGCCTGATCCAGCTCGATATCACTGACCGGCTCAGCTTCGGTGGAGCCGTAGACAATGCGAATCCTCGCGTCCGGAAAGGCGCGCCGAAACAGCTCCTGTCTTGCTTGGGGTACTGCGGCACCGCCAATCACAATCTCGCGTAAAAAGCGCGCTTTCTTCGGTGCCTCCAGGGCTGCCTTGGCAACATTCTCTATCCACGCCGGTGCGCCGCTCAAACGGGTGACACGCATTTGTCGGATCACCTCCAGCGCGGCACGACCATCGCCCCGCGCCGGGCGGGCCAGATCCACTGGCGGCATGGCAGTGGTCATGCCGCAGCACAGATTATGCAATACCAGCACCGGAAAGCAGGGCATGTCGATGTCGCCGGGTTGATCCGGCCAGTGGTGGCGAATGGCCTGGTGCTGGGCGATCAGGCTGCCATGGGTGCGATTGGCGCCTTTCGGCTTGCCGGTGCTGCCAGAGGTAAACGTGATCAGGCCAAAGTCATCTGCCGACATGCTGGTGCAGCGCGCCGGCCCCGCCAGACGTTGTAGTTGTTTCAATGGACGGAAACCGGGGCCGCTGGCTTCCAGACAAAAGCGATCCAGCGGCCGCAGGGATGACCACCAGCAGGTCAGCCAGAGGATGCGGCGATGACTGATCAGCGCGCGGGCACCGGATGCCTGAATGGCTGCCTGAATCAGAGCTCGCGGCATGCCGGCGTCAATAAAAACCGGCGCCATGCCAAGGCCGAGCAGCGCCAGCGTCAGGGCATAAAGTTCAACACAGGGGCGCAGGACAATGATAATTCGATCGCCGCGCTCATAGCCCTGCTGCAACAGGCCTGTTTGTAGCGCGCCAACGCGAGAGAGCAGCTCACCGTAGCTGATCTGCTGCACCGCAAGCTGACGTCGGCCGCGCATCTGCGGCAGCTGCAGTGCCAGCTGATCCGGCTGCTGGCGGGCATGGGCAAACACCGGCTCGCAGAAATTCATGTGCCGGGCTCCAGCGTCTGGCTGAACAGGCCGTAGTGATGTGCTTCCTCGCCAAAACGTGCAGCAAAGTTCAGCGACCGGTTGTCTTCGCGGACCATGGCGCCAGCGACATGCTGATAGTGCGGCAGCAGTCTTGCGGTCAGCTCGCAGGAAAGAGCGCTGAACAAACCGCCCTCGCGATAATCCGGGTGCACCCCGCCAGTCTTGGCCAGTGCCAGCCGCGGGGTCGGTAACTGAGAGAAGTGCTCGGAAAAATTCAGCGCGGTTTCAGCAACGCGATGGCTGCTGCCCTGTTGCAGCAGCGGGCCATAATCGGGAAAGCAGAGAAAGAATCCGGCCAGCCGGTTGTTACCATCAAATGCAGCCACTGAGCTGTGCGGGCACAGTCGTTTGGCAAAGGGTTCCCCGCACAGCCTGGCGAAGGTGTCGAAGTCGATCGAGGAGTAGGCAAAATTGTTGGCGAATATCGAGTCGACCAATGGATAGATCTGCTGAAGATGGGCTCGCCAGAAATCGCCGTCTATGCTGTCTATCCGGAATTGTTGATAAACCTTATCGCGTAGCGGTGCGTAGTACTTCTCTACCGCCGGGAGCAGCGTGCTGGTGTCACGGTTGATCCTTGTGGCATAGCGATAGCGCAGGGACATGCCATTGGCCTGCAGCAAGGCCGGGTAGTAGTCAGGGCTAAAAGGTTCGCCAGGAAATGGCGGCGAATTGAAATGGTCGAGACGAATCCTGTACTGCCCGAAAGTTGTGAAATTGATCGGCCCATAAATCTGGCTGACGCCGAGACTGCGGGCCCATTGTCGCAGGCCATCAAATAACGCTGCGCTCGCTTCAGCGTTATCAATGGATTCGAAATATCCGAAAAAGATGGCCGGCTCGCCACCGACCAGAAGTGTCGGATTGAAAAAGCCGGCAAGCCGGGCCTGATCACCGTTGGTGCCGAGCCAGGCACGGCATTGCTGGAACCAGGGATTGGCGTCGCTGAACTGCGTGCGGATCGCAGCTTCGGATTCGGCAATCCAGTGCGGTTCATGCCGATACACTTGAGCAGCAACGGCAAAAAAATCCGCCGGCATGGTGGCGCCGGGGTTCCATTCGGCAAATTCAGGCCTGCGCATCTTCGCTTCCCGCCCGGATAACAATGCCGCTGGCGCCATCCATGCGGACATGCTCCTGATCGGCGAGAATCCGGGTGATGTCAGGGATGCCGACAATGGCGGGAATGCCAAGTTCGCGCGCCACCACGGCAGAATGGGACAGGGTTGAGCCACGTTCTACCAGAATGCCACCGGCGGTGGGAAACAGCGGCGCCCAGCCCGGATCGGTGCGTACCGTGCAGAGAATCTG
>JBFHPX010000214.1:0-4350 GCA_041592575.1 Alcanivoracaceae bacterium | reverse complement strand
GCAAGGGTCTGCGATGTCACCGAAACCCAGGTGCGTGATCTCTACGACTTCCTGTTCCTGTTACTCAGCGAGCTGGCCGCCCGGGCAGCCAGAACCTGGCAGGGTGAACAAATGGCCGACCTGGCCGCCATGCTGCCGGATTTCGAACGCTTTCATGCCAGCAATGACATCGGTGCCGCCCACGAGGTGGCGTTCCGTTTCGTCTCGATTGCGGTGCAGCGCTTCTCCGCCAACCACTATCTGGCTGAGGACATTGAGGACCTGTTACCGCTGCTTCGGCGCTACTCCTGGCTGGCGCTGAAGGAGGAAACCTCGGAGCTGGACGTATCGCTGGCGATCTTCCAGAACCTGCTGCGCAATGTCCTGACCCGCAACGCCGAGGCCGCCGCCGCGGATATCCGCGAATACGGCGACAAGCAGTGCCAGATCGTGCTGCGGGCGATTGCCAAGCGGGCAGCGGCCTGATCTGCAGCAATGGCCCGATTGAACTCCTGGCGGGGTTAGCACTCAAATCCGGAGAGTGCTAACATCGGGTCCATCTGACCCATGGGGGGAAGCCATGAACACCCAGTTACAGCCGCTTCAGACTCTTGCCATCGGTGTGCCGGGCGACAACCTTGACGCCTATATTCGTGCCGTCAGTAGCGTCCCGGTGCTGACCGTTGAAGAAGAGCGGGCGCTGGCTGAACGCCTCTACTTTAATGAAGATCTGGATGCTGCCCGCAACCTGGTACTCAGTCACCTGCGTTTCGTCGTCCATATCGCCCGCAGCTATGGCGGCTACGGCCTGCCGATCGGCGACCTGATTCAGGAAGGCAACATCGGCCTGATGAAGGCGGTACGTCGGTTTGATCCGACCAAGGGTGTGCGGCTGGTGTCGTTCGCCGTGCACTGGATCCGTGCCGAGATCCACGAGTTCGTGATTCGCAACTGGCGCATCGTCAAGGTCGCCACCACCAAATCCCAGCGCAAGCTGTTCTTCAACCTGCGCGGCCAGAAGCAGCGTCTTGGGCGGTTGTCTGTTGAGGAAGCGACCAGAGTGGCCGCTGACCTTGGCGTGACGCTGGCGGATGTGCAGGAGATGGAAGGCCGACTGGCGGCCTTTGACAGCTCCTTCGATGCGCCGCTGGATGAAGACGCTGACAACAGCGTGCTGGCGCCGGCCCAGTATCTGGTGGCGAATGAGGCCGATCCGGCAGATGTGGTCAGCCATGACCAACTCGAGCAGCGTCATGGCCGCCAGCTGACCCTGGCCCTGAACAACCTTGATCAGCGCAGCCGCGATATTCTCGAGCGGCGCTGGCTGGCGGATAACAAGGCCACGCTGCAGGAGCTGGCGGATGAATATGGCGTGTCTGCAGAGCGTATTCGCCAGCTGGAGAACGGCGCCATCGGCAAGCTGCGAAACGCCATGCTGGCCTGATCCGAGATTGAGCCATCATGAAAAAGGCGGCTTTCAGCCGCCTTTTTTGTTCTGCTGCCAGGCCCGTTACAGCGCTACCAGCGTTCGCGAATCTCGCTGCCTGCAACTTCTTCAGTATTATCGCGCGCTTCGACCATGGAGCTGAGCTTCAGTGTATTGCCGAATGTGGCAACCAGCTGATCACCCGGCTGCAACGCCGCGACACCGCTTGGTGTGCCGGTGAGAATGATGTCGCCCGGTTCCAGCGTGAACACCTTGCTCATCTGCGCCACTAACTGAAATACCGGGAACAGCATCTGCGTGGTGTTGCCGCGCTGTCGCAGCTCGCCATTCACTTCCAGTGAGATTTCGATCGGCTGCTTCCATGACACGCCGCGAGCGTCAATAAAACCCGACACCGGGCAGGCGCCATCAAACGCCTTGGCCCGTTCCCAGGGGTGTCCCTTCTTTTTCAGTTCGGTTTGCAGGTCGCGCAGTGTCAGGTCCAGGCCCAGGCCAAACCCGGCCATGCTCCATTGCGCCGTCAGCGCATCGACATTCTGCAGGCGTTCGCCCACCAGCAGCGCCATCTCGATCTCGTGATGCACCTCGCCCTGATCGGTTGGAATGCTGAAAGACGGCGCCATCGGCACCAGCGACGAAGCCGGCTTGATAAACAGGATCGGTGCTTCGGGCACTTCATTACCCAGCTCGCGGGCATGCTCGGCATAATTGCGACCGACACAGACGACCTTTCCAACAGGAAGGTCAATTGGAGATCCGTCTATCCAGCGGTGCTGATATTTCATCAGATTATTTCTCCAGACGCCGGCATAGGGCTCGAAGCATGGCATGCCAAACCATGCCGGGGACAGCTCGCCTAAAGGTCGAAAATCTTCCCCGGATTCATGATTCCGTTGGGATCAAACGCTGCCTTCACCGCCTTCATCAAAGCGATCTCTTCTGCCGAACGGGAGTAGCCGAGATAAGCCTTCTTGGTGCGCCCGACCCCGTGTTCCGCTGAAATCGAACCGTTGTACTTCTCGACAATCTCGAACACCCACTTCGACACATTATTGCAGCGGGCAAAGAATTCCTCTTTCGCCAGCTCCGCCGGTTTGAGGATATTCAGATGCATATTGCCGTCACCGATATGGCCGAACCAGACGATCTCGAAGTCGGGATAATTGGCCTGGACAATGGCATCCACCTCCTCAACGAAATCCGGGACTTTGGAAACAGTGACCGAAATATCGTTCTTGTACGGGGTGTAAATCGAGATGCTTTCCGAAATACGCTCACGTAGCTGCCACAACTGCGATGCCTGAGCCAGCGACTGGCTCATCACCCCGTCCAGCACCCAGCCCTTTTCCATGCAGTCTTCAAACAGCGCCATGGCGTCATTCATCACGCCTTCGGAGCTGCCCTCAAACTCAAGCAGGCAATAGAACGGTGCTTCGCCCTCAAACGGCCGTGGCACCCCGTGCGCCAGCACGTGGGCCATGGCCTTGTCGGAGAAAAATTCGAACGCGGTCAGATCAATCTTCGACTGGAATGCGTGCAGGATGCTCATCACTTCGCGGAAGCCCGGCGCACCAAGTACCAGCACAGTCAGGTTGTTGGGCTGGCGGGCCAGCTTCACCGTCGCTTCAACTACAAAACCGAGGGTCCCTTCGGAGCCGATCATCAGGTGGCGGAAATCGTAGCCGGTGGCGTTCTTGGCCAGGCCCTTGTTCAGTTCCAGCAGTTCGCCCTTGCCGGTGACCACCTTCAGGCCGGTGATCCAGTCGCGGGTCATGCCGTAGCGGATCACCTTGATGCCACCGGCGTTGGTGCCGATGTTGCCACCGATATTGCTGGAGCCGGCCGAGGCAAAATCCACCGGGTAGAACAGGCCCTGCTGCTCGGCGAACTCCTGCAGCTGCTGGGTAATGACGCCAGGCTGGACCGTGACGGCACGGTCGAACGGGCTGAAGTCGAGGACCTTGTTCATCCGGTCAAATGCCACCACCACTTCGCCGTCGGCCGCCACTGCGGCAGCGGACAGGCCGGTGCGGCCACCAGACGGCACCAGCGCAATGCGATGCTGGTTGGCCTGCCGGACAATGGCCTGCACTTCTTCAGTCGTCTCCGGCAACAGCACGGCGGATGGCGCCGGCGCCCAGACCTTGGTCCAGTCCACGCCATAGCGCTTCAGGCTGTCTTCGTCAGTCAGGCAACGGGCGCCCAGCAGTGGGCGAAACAGGTCGGCAACGGCGGACATCGGGGCTCTCTCTGTTGGCCGGCTCGGCGTGGCCGGGGAATCAGCCGGGATTCATGCCGGACCATTTACGCGCCAGTGCAGCAGGACTGGCGTGATCCGGGGCGCGCTATGGTACCATACGCGCCCTCTTTTCCAGCTACCGGGCAGCTTCTCCATGGCCAAGACGTCTTTTGAAAAGGACAAGATCCGCATCGTGCTTCTTGAAGGCATTCACGAGTCCGCCGTGGAGCATATGAAGTCGCAGGGCTATACCAACATCGAATCGATCAAGTCGGCGCTGACCGGCGACGAGCTGAAGGAAAAGGTGCGCGATGCCCATGTCATCGGTATCCGCTCCCGCACCCAGCTCACAGAAGACGTTTTTGATGCTGCTGAGAAATTGATGGCGGTGGGCTGCTTCTGTATCGGCACCAATCAGGTTGACCTGAATGCGGCGCTGGTACGCGGCGTGCCGGTATTTAACGCGCCCTACTCCAACACCCGCTCGGTGGCGGAGCTGATCATTGCCCACATCATCAACCTGATGCGTGGCGTCGCCGAGCGTAATGCCTCCTGCCATCGCGGCGGCTGGCTGAAAAATGCCAAGGACAGCTACGAAATCCGTGGCAAGAAACTCGGCCTGGTCGGTTACGGCAACATCGGTGCCCAGGTGTCGGTGATGGCTGAATCCATGGGCATGAAAGTG
>JBFHPX010000213.1:0-4354 GCA_041592575.1 Alcanivoracaceae bacterium | reverse complement strand
GTCAGCAGATAGCCCTTGTCGGAAACAATGACGCCGGAACCCAGGCTGGACAGTAGTCTTTCGCGGCGCGGTTCTTCAAGAAAGCGGTTGAGCAGCTCGTCGTCACTGTCCGGCGTGTCCCGGAGCACCACCTGAGTGGTGTAGATGTTCACCACCGCCGGCGCAGCGCGGTTGACTGCGGTGGAGTAGGTTTGCGCCGGGCGCTGCAGCGGGTTGTAGCCGCTGGCGCCGGGGCCGAGTTCATACCACCACAGGACGGCAAGACCGACAACGATGCCGGCCAGCACGGGGCCGGCAAAGAAGCGTACCAGTTTCATCTGTGGTCCTGTTTCCGGGTCTTGTCAGGTGTGTAAACTGCGGAAGTCTAGCAGATGGCGACTGGCGGGCTAAATCACCCGGCCATCTGAATTCACCGCCTGTATGGCCTGTGCTGGAGGAATGATGATCAAACGGGACGACATGCTGGCAGCACTGGATGCCGAATTGCAAACCGCGCGTTTCAAGGATTACTGCCCGAACGGCCTGCAGGTCGAGGGTCGCGAGCAGGTTCGCCGTATAGTCACCGGGGTGACCGCCTGTCAGGCGCTGCTGGATGCGGCATTGGTGGAAGAGGCCGATGCCGTGCTGGTGCACCACGGCTACTTCTGGCGCGGCGAGGATGAGCGCGTCCGCGGCATCAAGCGCCAGCGCCTGCAGACCCTGTTGAAGCATGATCTGAACCTGTTTGCCTATCATCTGCCGCTGGATGTGCACCCGCTACTGGGCAACAACGCGGCTCTGGCCGCGCGGCTCGATTTCACCGTGAGCGGCGGGCTGGAGCCGGACAATCCGCTGTCGGTGGGCCTGCAGGGTGAGTTGCCGGAAGTGATGACGGCGGCGGAGCTGGCCGCCCATATCGAGGACCGGCTCGGCCGCGAGGTGATGCATATCGGTGATCCCGGCGACGAGATCGAAACTGTCGGCTGGTGCACCGGCGCCGCCCAGGGCTATATCGAGCGGGCCCAGGCGCTCGGGCTGGATGCCTATATCAGCGGCGAGATCTCGGAGCAGACGGTGCACTTTGCCCGCGAAACCGGAATCCATTATTTTGCCTGCGGCCATCACGCCAGCGAACGCTTCGGCGTGCAGGCGCTGGGTGACTGGCTGGCACAGCGTTACGGCATCGAGCACATTTTTATTGATATTGATAACCCGGTGTAACGCATCGGGCCTGCCTGTTTCGGGGAATTCATGAAGGTTCTGGTAATTTACAACCCGGCCGCCGGGGGCGGTCGGGAGAAGCTGTTGCAGCAGTTTCTTGACGCCCTTGACCAGCATGGATTGCACACCGAGGTATATCGCACCCGCGCGCCGGGCGACGCCACTGCGTATCTGCGTGGCCGTGACGATCAGGGCGACATGGTCATTGCGGTGGGTGGCGATGGCACCACCAATGAAGTGATCAATGGCCTCAAGCCCGGTGTCCGGCTTGGCATTTTTGCCACCGGCACCGCCAATGTGCTGGGCCAGGAACTGGCTCTGCCGAAGGATCCGCATAGAGCCGCCGTGGTGATTGCTCAAGGGCGTGCCTTGCCGATCTGGCCGGGCCGGTTGCATGACAAGCGCTTTGTCATGATGGTCGGTATCGGCTATGACGCCTGGGTGGTTGAAGGCGTCGATCTCGCTCTGAAGCAGAAGATTGGCAAGGGCGCTTATGTGGCGGCGATGCTGGCCAATATCGGTCGTTATGGCAGCCGGCGCTATCGTGTCCGCATTGATGGCGACGAGCACGATTGCTATTCGCTGATCGTCACCAACGGCCGCTGTTATGGCGGCAGTTTTGTCCTCTCACAGCAGGCCGACATCAGTCAACCGCGTTTTCAGGTGCTGCTGTTCCAGCGGCCGGGACGCTGGACCCTGATTCGCACGCTGTTGCATCTACCTCTGGGCAGAATCGAGCGCGCTGAGGGCGTGTTGTCGCTGCCGGCAACGCAGGTCGAGGTACTGGTGCAAGCGAAGGAACCGGTGCAGGCCGACGGCGACCTGACCGGCTATTTGCCGGCCTCACTGCAGGTGGACAGCGAGCCGGTGCCGGTTCAGGTGGCCGAAGCGGTCTGGCGCCGTTACCAGTGACCTGATTAGAACCGGCCTTCCAGCACGATGCTGGCATGTCGGCCGCTGCCGGCCAGATACGGCAGCAGCGGGTCGGTACTGCTACGGCCGGCAACGGCTGACCAGTCGTAGTAGTGCTTGTCGGTGAGATTGAAAATGCCGCCGCGCACGGTCCAGCCATCGCCCAGCCGGTAATCTGCGGTCAGGTCATGCACGCTGTAACCATCCGGTTTGAATGGTGTGGTGACACTGTCATCCACACGCCTGTGCTGGCGTACCAGCGTGCTGATGGTGCGCACTGACCAGGCAGCATCGCGTGGGGCCCAGTTCAGGGCAATCACCGCTTTCGGCGGGCCGACATCGGTCAGCGGTTCGTCGTTGCTGCGATTGACGCCGCGCAGCCACTCGGCACCGAGCTCGACAGACCAGTCTGGTAGTGCTGACAGCGGCTGCCGGTAGCGCAATTCGGCGCCGTAAATACGTGCCTCGTTAATGTTGATTGACTGGAAGATCCGGGTCGCCGGTGTGGTCGAGTTGTCTACTGCAACCAGTGCCCGGCTCTGGATAAAGTCATCGTAGTGGTTATCGAACAGGGCCAGATTGAAGCCACGTTTTTGCTGTTCCATGCGAATGCCGATTTCGTAGCTGTCACTGGTTTCCGGTTTCAGGTCCGGGTTCGGCAGACTGATGGCGATGCCACCTGGCGTATCAATGTTCAGCGCCAGATTGACGTCGCTGGCCGGCGGCGCCCGAAAGCCCTGAGCGTACTGGGCGTAAGCAGACCAGCCACCACCCAGCGGCCAGCGCAGACCGAGATTGCCGGTAACGCGATCGTGATCCTGATCGATCAGGGCGACATCGGCACTGCCATTCTCCAGCACCAGGTCGCTTTCGCTACGCAGTTGCTGAAAATCGTAGCGCACGCCGGGGATAACGATCAGCACCGTGCCGGGCAGGCGGATTTCATCATTCAGATAGAGACCGGCGTTGACGGTATTGGTGATGGGGAAATCGCGCAGCGGAAAGGTTTCGCCCAGCATCACGTTGGTTTGCGAGTCGTCGTCGAGATTGATCTGCAGGCCATCACGTTGCTGTACCAGCTTGCCGGCTTGCACATCAATACCGAGGCCGATCAGATGATCAGTGCCGAGCAGTACGCGATCCTGCTGCATATCCATGCCGATGCCGTGCACGCTCTGCTGATAACTGAAGCGTCGCTGCAGCAACAATGGTGGTGTGGCCAGCGCACGAGTTTCACGAGTGATCTGCTCGACCTCGCTTTGCTGGGTATAGGCACGCCACGCCATCCGGGTGAAGTCGCCGGGCAGCCATTCATGATGCAGGCTGGCGCGCCAGCGTGACTGACTGTCGTCGGTAACCATCTCGGTGGTGTTGGCAAAGCGGCCGGTGCCGAGAATGGCGCGAATGTCGGTGTTCTGGCGTACTTCGTCGACATCCAGTGTCATGGTCACGGTAGCGTTGTCGCCGAACCGGCTCTGCTGTTTCAGTAACGCGGAATGATGGTTGCGGTCACTGCTATCCAGTTTGCTGCTGTCAGGCATCTCGGACGGTTCGCGCTCATTTTGCTGGCGCGCGCCAAGTGCAACCAGAAAGCCGTTCTGTTCGTTGCGCCAGGCACTTTGCCCGGCAATAAAGCGCGCGTCACGATCACCACGGTAGCCGCTGAGCAGTCGCTGGGCATTGCCGCTATCATCAGCGACCAGATCAGCCGGTGCCAGCGTGTGCATCGAGACCACGCCGCCAAGTGCCTGGCTGCCGTACAGCACGGACGCCGGGCCACGCAGGATCTCGACCCGGCTGATCATGCCGACATCAAGATAATCACGGCCGCTGTCAGCAAAGGAACCAACAAAGAAACGATCGGCAATCGGGATCTGGTCGATCAGGGTCAGCACACGATTGCCGCCGATGCCGCGGATACGGAATCCGCCGGCACCGAAACGGCTGTCGCCGGCGTCGACACTGACGCCGGGTTCCTCGCGGACCAGATCGGTCAGGTCGATAACCTGGCGCTGCTGAATATCTTCCCCGGCAATCAGAGATACCGTGCTGGCAACATCGGTAATGGTGCGCGGGTGGCGGGTGCCAACGACAATCACCGGCGCCAGCTGAGTGGCATCCTGACTTTCCGCGTCGACATCATTTTGTTGGCTGTAACCGGGAAGGCTGATAGCGAATGCTGCAGCGGGCAGGGCAAGCACAAGCAACCGTGAAAGCGGTAGGGGCTTCATCAATATCCTCC
>JBFHPX010000212.1:0-4357 GCA_041592575.1 Alcanivoracaceae bacterium | reverse complement strand
CGCCTTCGGGCCGGCCCTTTGTGAGCGACTGGATATTGATGTCAGCTTCGCGGATTTCTCTCTTGACGGGGTAGTGCCAGCCACGCAGGCGGATCTGTTTTTCTGGTTGCAGGGCGATCACCGCAGTGACCTGTTCGATACAGCCATGCATTGCCGCGAAAAGCTGGATGGTTTTTTCTCCGTGCAACTGGAACAGGATGGGTTTGTCTATCACGACATGCGAGATCTGACCGGTTTTGTAGATGGCATCGGTAATCCGGAAGGTGACAAGGCGCTGGAGGCAGCGTTAGTACCGGAGGGCCAGCCAGGAGCTGGCGGCAGTTTCGTGTTTGCCCAGCTATGGCGCCATGACCTCGCGGCATTCAATCAGCTGTCGGTTGCCGAGCAGGAAAATGTGTTTGGTCGCAGCAAGGCCGATGCGATCGAGTTTGATGATGAGCGCATGCCTGTAGATGCCCATGTCGGCCGCACTGACACCGATCATGATGGCGTGCCGCAGAAAATCTGGCGTCGCTCAGTCCCCTGGGGTAACAGCAGTCAGCATGGGCTGTACTTTCTTGCCTTCAGCTGCGCAGTGGAGCGATTTGATTTTCTGTTGCGGCGCATGTACGGCCTGACAGATGATGGAATTCGAGATCAGCTGACCCGTTTCTCTGCACCGCAGACGGGCAGCTATTGGTACGCGCCAACGCAACAAATCCTTGCCGGGCTCGGCTGACTGTCATGCGCGGTTTTACTCGGTCCAGTGCCGCTGCATTTCAATAAAAGTCAACGATGCGGACCAGGTGATCATCATAAAGCCAACCACTGACTCGACGCCCGCCATCAGGCGGGCGACACCGTCCGGCGCGACGTCACCGAAACCGACTGTGGAGTAAGCCGATACCGAGAGGTAGAGGTAATTAACCAGCGTCTGGTCAGCGTGCAGTACTCCGCCGAACCCCTGAGCCGAAAGCGCCAGATAACCTAGCGCAAAAACGAAAACACCGAAGAGCTGCGCCAGCAACAAGGCAAGAATCAATATCAGGAAGCGACGCCGGCCATAGCGGGCCATCTTCTCCATCTTTCTGCTCATCAGCTTCATGACTTCGAAATGGATCAGTACCGTCAGTAGAGTACAGATCAGCGTCACGACCAGGGCGTAAATCATCTTGCGTCAGGGGGCTCTGTTCTTGTTCGCAGCTAATTGCATCGGCGTATAGGGTCGCGCGGTTTCCCGTTCACCAAGCAGTGCGACCAGTGGCTGGTCATCTTCATGGCGTGACAGAATGACTCTATAGGCGAGCACCGCCTGAACATATTCGCGGGTTTCGTAGAACGGTATTGATTCAATAAACACATCGAACGGTGTGTGTGCTTCTTCAAGCCAGCGGTCCACCCGGTGTGGACCGGCGTTGTAGGCCGCCAGCGCCAGAATCCGATTGTCGCCGTAACGTTTCATCAGGCCAGCCAGATAGCGGCTGCCAAGCTCTATATTGATAGCCGGATCAAACACTGCCTCGGCATCTTTAAGGGCAACGCCTGACTGCCGCGCCATATCTGTTGCGGTGCCAGGCATGAGCTGCATCAATCCCAGGGCGCCAGCGTGGGAGCGGGCATGAGGATTGAAGGCGCTTTCCCTGCGGGCGATGGCCATCAGTAACCAGCGGTCAATCTGGTGCTTTTCCGCCGCGCTCTCGAACTCGGTTTGCTGTGCCAGCGGAAAGCGCCAGTCGAGAACATCGTGACGGCCAGTGTGTAGAGCCGTTTCAATTGCGAGATGTGGCCAGTTGCGTTGCAGGGCAATGTCTGCCAGCGCATCCTGCTGGCTGGCGTCATCGAGATGGCGTAGCAGAAACAGCCATTCCTCGCGTGCATGGCCAGCCTCTCCAATCGCGAGCAGCAAGGCAACGCGTTGCAGTACTCTTTCACTGCGTTCGTTCAGGGCGATGTCCTCTGCAAACGCTGGACGATTGTTCAGTGCCGGTGGGACGTCGAGGTGATCTGCAGCGAGAAAGCCCCAGAAGCTGCGGGCGCTGGCAGCGAGTTGATAATAGCGTTGTGCCGACTCCTGATCGCCGCGCTGTTCGAAAGCTCGAGCCAGCCAGTAACGCCAGCGGGCACTGGTACGCTCCGTTGCCGGCAGAATGCTGACCCAACGCTCAACGTCGTCCCAGTTTTGTTCACTGACCGCACGTCGCGCACGCTGTTCCAGTACGCGTTGATCGCTGTTCTCGGTCAGGTACTGATCCAGCCATTCCCGGTTTTCCGGTACGTCACGAATGCTTGAGAACCACGCGATCTGATCACTGATACGGCGTTGTTGTGCTTCGCTCAGCGATAGCCGTTTGCTGAGCATGGGCAGCAAACGGCGTGCCTCTTCCGGATTCTTGTCGGCGAGTCGCTCCAGCACAACCACCGCCAGCGCATCGTGATGGTCTGCGGCGTTCAGATAGCGCACCTGCATCGGTTCACGGTAGAGGCGCAGCAGGGTATCGGCCCGAGCCAACCAGCCGGCATCCGACAGCTCACTGCGCAGGTAGCGCATCAGGGATTCATTGCCGGCTCTGGTAGCAAGCAGCAGGCGTTGCCAGATCAACAGGTCATCCAGCTGCTTGTCTTCTTTCAGAGCGCTGAACAGGGGATCACAGGCATCCGGAAGCGACTCGCCACTTAGCCAGAGTTGTCGTGCTTCTTTCAGAGCACGTTCACGTTCGGCACCGAGCATGGCCTGATAGTAATGGCAGCGCAGCGCCAGCGGCGCCGGTACGCCTGCGCTGACCGCCTGAAGATCGGTCCAGCGCTGCTGCTTTGCGTACTGGGCCATCGCCAGTCGGCGCATGCTGATGGTCAGCGGTGAATCATCATATTTGCGGGTGTAAGCGAGTACCTGATCCACCGGCGCTTTCGCCAGTTGGGTGCGGAGGTGGTGGTAGTCCAGATAATCCTGCAACACGAAATGTTCGCCGAGTTGAGGCTGCAGGGCATTAACGGTGGCCCATTGATTGTTTCTCGCGGCTTCCAGTGCTTTACCGAAAACCTCGGCCTGCCTGTCCTCGGTCGCAATGGCCGTGACGGGAAAGGCAACGGCACAGAGCACAAGGCACCGGCGCGTGAAAGAGGTCAGCATGGTTTGGCTCCAGAGCTAATGCGTTGATCATTCGTAGCCATCATAACGCCAGAAAATCCCCGGCGTCCCGTCCATTTTAGTAACGGTTATTGTGCGAAGATCTGTGCCGGCAAGGTCGGATCGTCAAAGTGACGGCGACCGATGAAGGCTATGGCGTGTTGCCCGGGCTGGCGCATGGCACCGGCGGAGGGCACACCAAGAGGCCAGAGCAGGAAGCGTTCGAGGCGCCGGGATGCCGGTACCAGACCACGCTGGTCATAAAGGCTGCCGACGCCGCCCTGACGATCGGGCAATTGGCGCAGCTGATCCGCGTCGATTGCCTGGTAGCGGTGCAGCTCTCCATCCGCCTTGAAGTTTTGCACCCTGACAAGGTAGTGGGTGTCCGGTTCCAGCAGCAGGCTAACGCGACCATCAGCGGCGTTTGGCGCCAGGTCACGGGAAAAAATCGGTCGGTCGCCTTCATTTCTGGCGGGCACCAGACCGCGGGCGACGGCAAATACTTTGTGGTAGCAACCGCAACCGTGAATGCTGTCGTAGTAGAGCACATTGCCATCCGGTTTCAGGGTGACCCTCCAGATCAGGCTGTCCAGCTCGCCGGCATAGATATCCAGCAGGCCGTCTTTCGGTCGGCGCTGAAACCAGAACTGGTAATTCAGCTGCAGCAGATTGTGGCCACGGTAACGGGTCCAGCTGAGCCACTGGTAGGCGGTTGCCTTGCCGACTTCAACCGTCGGCTGATCATCAATCAGCACCACGGTGCCTGGCTGGTTGACATCTTTCGGGTCGGCGATGCTGAGTACCGGAGCGTAGTGCGCCAACAGCGCAAGCCGGGTAGCGCCTCGCGGCAGTGGTAAGTCGAAAGCATTCGGTGCCAGATCTTCCGGCACCGGCAGGTTACCGCTGAAGTCCGCCGGAAGGTAATGATGTAGCGGCGGTCGAGCAGGGCGCTGCAGGCGTCTTTGCATGTCCCGTTGGTAGCGGCGCATGGATGGGCCGGCAAAGATCCGGCTGACCGGGTAAACCCCGATCACCCGCAGCCAGGTGGCGTAGCTGTCCGGTACCTCCGGCACCGGCACGCCGTAGAAGGCGCTGTGTTGGGTCAGCTGGTGCAGACACCGTTGGAGCTGGTCCTGCCAGGATTGTTCGGGGGCCAGCCGGGCAAGTTCTGCACGCCAACCCCGCTGAGCTTCGTCTCTGGCCAGCTCAAGCCACAACTGTCGGCGTGCATCAGTGTTTGCTTCGCCATGG
>JBFHPX010000211.1:0-4358 GCA_041592575.1 Alcanivoracaceae bacterium | reverse complement strand
GCACGCCGATGGTGCCGATCAACAAGGCCCGGTATTACAGCCTTGGCCTTGGCTACAAGTGGGACAAGGACACTGATATCGATCTTGCCATTGCCACCCTGCGTAGCGAAGACCACATTCCCCAGGACACCAGCTGTCTGGCGAACTGCACGGGCATCGACAATGTCGTGTATAACCCGTACGCCGGTCTCGACATCAAGACGTCGGCCACGATCAATATGGTTGGTCTCGCATTCAGAACGGCATTCTGATGAAGAAAAAATGTCTCGCCGCGGCCTGTGTGCTGCTTGCAGCCTGCAGTCAGAACCGCCCGGATCAGGGCGGTTTTTATTCGTGGGTAGATGCTCAGGGCAATATGGTCACAGTGCCGCGGGAAAAGGCCCCGGCCGCTGCTTCTGAGGACGATCCGGAAGCAGAGGCAGGGCGGCAGGATGATATGCCGGAATCCGGGGCGGCAACACTGTCAGAAGCTGAGCTCGATGGCGATATCGAGTATCAGACCGACGAAGACGTCCAGAATCTGATCGAACAGCGTGAGCGTGATCGCTTTGTCATCTACCGCGATAGCAGCGGTTACCAGGTTGTCCAGCCGGTTGATGTGCCGGCCGAAAGAGAGGCCAGAGCGCAGCAAAAGCAAGCCCTGACCCAGCCGCCGCGGGGTAACGGTCAGATGTTTATCGAGCGGGTAGAGGGGGTACCCGCCAATTGCTGTATCGCGCCGCTGGAGGACGCCACGGTATTGAAGCCGGGCGAGGAGCAGTTGGTCAGTTTTGTCGCCCAGCCCCGGCAATGGGTTAGCATGCCAGCCCGCCATCTGGGCAGGGCAGTGCGGCTGGCCCCGGCGGTCAAGCTGGTGCGGATCCAGAGTTTTCTCCTGAAGGCCGGTTACATCCATCCTCAAGCGGTGTTTCTGAATGAGGCGGGTGAGCCTGTCCTGCTGGTCGATAACCTGTTTGTTCGCCGTCACCCGGAAAGCTGGTATCGCTATGCGTCGCTGGAAGGCGAGGTGGAGGTTCCTCAGGACGCAATCTGGCTGGTACTTTACCTTTCCTATACCGGCCCTGATGCCGGCGGTCGCCCGGAACTGCTGCCCGGCCGTTATCTCTGGGCGGAACCCGACCAGCGACTGTCGGTCAATGGTGAGCTGTTGCTGCGTGGTTTCGCCGGTGAGTAAATGTCGGCGTCTTGTCGGAAAATGGTAACCGCCAGGCGTTGAAATCTGTCTGGGCTGCCCCCCTTATGTCATGCTTTTTACACGCTTATGTGAAGGTTGATCTGATGTTGAGAACCATAGTCCCATTTTTGATGCTTGGCCTGCTGGCAGCCTGCAACGGCGGCGAGGATTTTCCCGGTGGTGGCTCTGGGCCGATTGTTCCGTTGCCGGGCGGTGACAAGCCAATCCCCGGGCTGACGGAAGATGCGGTTGTGGTCGAGCTGGTTGCTGCGATCAATGACAACGGCACCATCCGCACCGCACGGGTCACCAATCTTGGTTATGAGTGTACCGGCTCGCGGGCATTTATCCCGGCGAGCGGAGATGCCGAGGGTCTGGCGCGCTGCCATCCGTCTGCCGACAGGGTGTCATTTTTTATCGGTTCGGACGGCGTTACTGGCTCGCGGGTCTATCTGGGCACTATTTATCTTCCGAACTGCAGCGTTCGCAGCTCCGGATCGGATTGTGAGGGTGGCGTTGGCTTTCTTCAGTATTCCATTGCCGACATGATTCCGGGCACGGCGCCAAAACGTGAGCGCAGTGATGATCCGAAGGTTCGTAACCGCGTTGCCTTGCTTGCAGCGCTGGATGCCAACCCTGACAACAAGGTACGTATTGATATTCCCACCGCGGCTCATCTGCTCGTTGATCAGGCGCCGGTGGTGAATTTTGCCGCATCCCACTCCTCTTTCGTCGGCAGCTGGACTACCTGGCTTGCGAATGTCTCTGCGTTGGTGGAGCCGCCTCTGGCAGAGCCTCTGGCGTTCCCGGATACCGCAGAAGAAGGTGAGGCGCTGGCGCTTGCTGCAATGCGCCGCTCAGGCGCCGGCACCTTCGAGATTGTCCATAATGCGTTTGTTTACACTGTTCAGGTGCCGGGTCTGCCGCCTGCGGAAATCCGCCTGCCATTCAGTGTGCTCGAAAACGGAACCGCATTCGGTGTTGGTGCTGTGGTCGGTCGTGACCCTGGTAATGGTGACCAGCCGCTGGATTTCCTGGCACTGGAGAGCGACATCTTCATGGATGAGCAGATGATTATACGCGGCGAAAGCAACAGCAATTTCTGGGCGTCCCAGTCCGTGCTTGACCCTTCCAACTCATCGCTCTCGTTTTCTGGTCGACTGATTGGCCCTGTCGTTTATGACGGCCTCACCACTGTTGTCGACGATACCAAAACGGACTACACGCTGGACTACAGCTCGAAAGACATCAGTGAGCTGACTGTCGATGATCTCGGCCGTTTCACCGGTACATCATTTGATGATGACTTTACCGCTGCCCCTTATCGTATTGAGCGAACCGGTGCGGTCAGCGCCTTCCTGCACCCGGAAGTCATGCAGGCCAAGCCGCAATTCTATCAGCTGACCATTTACCGCTCCTGTGTTGAGGCGGACCCGGACACACCCGTCTGTGCAGGCAGGGAAATTCCTGAGGCCGAGAAGAATCTGAACTACCCGCCGATCGGCTATTTTAACGATGCGGATGAGGCGGACATATTCGAGCCCGAGTATGAAGAGCCGCGTGACGAGTATTATGCAGGAACCTTTCAGATCGAAATTCTCGATGACGGCACGGTGGTCACGGACAGTGATGGCAACTGCGAGCCAGTGAATGCCGACTATGTAGACATGGCCGGCGCCGGCCGTCAGGAGTACCCGGTGGGTCTGGTGTCGCGGACTCATATGCCCGAGGCAAATGAAAAAAGTCTGAATCTGGCCCTGTTTATGGCCGGCCCCGCTTCGCTCGGCACCGCTGCGGCGAGAAGCGAGCCATTTCCGGCAGTACCGCATTACGCTACCCGTATTGAGGGGCGGATTAATCTGGAACTGCCGCAGATGCCTATGTATCGTCTCAGCGACGATAACTTTGATGCGGGTGTTCGCACCATTTGGGTAGACGATTTCCAGAGAGAGCTGCATGTTCGCAGTCTGCCGGCTGACCCTTCGCAGTATGACCTGTTTCTGGCGGTGTCCCTGTTACAGGGCTCTGTCGAGGGCGTAGCGCTGGACCCGGGCACCTGTACTCCTATTCCTCCAGCCCCCTGAGAGATTGTCAACAATCCAACTTGAAAAGAAGCGGTTTCCCCGCTAGAGTACCGGCCCGTTGCACCACATTGTCTACAACGGGCCGATTTCATGTCAGATTCCGCTCAGGACAGCGTCTCTCAGGACAGCCGTACTCTGGCTGACCGGGTCTTTGCCCGGCTGCAGGACGATATTGTGCTGGGCGCACTGCCCCCCGGTACCAAGCTCGGCGAGACCGAGCTGGCCGCCCGCTACGGCGTCAGCCGTGGCCCGTTACGTGAAGCCATCCGGCGTCTTGAATCGCGCAAGCTGCTTGAGCGGGTGCCCCATGTCGGTACCCGGGTGGCATCGCTCAAGGCCTCGGACCTGATCGAGATCTACCGGGTGCGCGAGGCGCTTGAGGGCATGGCAGCCCGTCTGGCGGCCGAGCACATGACTGATGATGAGGTCGCCGGCCTGCGCGAACTGCTGTCCCAGCACGAACAGCAGCAGGATCTCAAGGAAGACACCGCCTATTTCCAGCGCGAAGGCGATCTGGACTTTCATTACCGCATTATTCAGGGCAGCCACAACCGCACCCTGATTGATCTGTTGATCGGCGAGATCTATCACCTTGTGCGGATGTACCGCTACCAGTTCTCGATGACGGCGAACCGCCCGCAAAAGGCGCTTGGCGAACATCGTCGCATTATCGAAGCAATTGAATCCCGCGACGGTGAAATGGCGGAGCTGTTGATGCGCCGACATATCAGTCGCGCCCGCGAGAATATCGAGGCAAATAACCCGTAGGAGCGGCTGACCAGCCGCGAATTATTCGACATATCGCCGTCGCTCGACGGCTCCTGCGGATACGGATTTATGGACGGGAGAAAACGATGAGCAAAACAACGAGCGCCGGGGCACGATTTCGCAAGGCTCTGGCAGAAGAGAAGCCGCTGCAGATCATGGGCACCATCAATGCCTACTGCGCCATGATGGCTGAGCGGGTAGGGTACCGGGCCATTTACCTGTCCGGTGGCGGTGTCGCCAATGCTTCTTACGGCTTGCCGGATCTTGGCATGACCAGCCTCAATGATGTGCTTGAAGACGTGCGTCGCATTTCAGCGGCGACTGAAGTGCCT
>JBFHPX010000210.1:0-4359 GCA_041592575.1 Alcanivoracaceae bacterium | reverse complement strand
TTTCCCGAGTCCGTGGCCGACGGCACGGTAGCAACCTGGCACAAGCAGGAAGGTGACCGGGTCAGCCGTGATGAACTGCTGGTGGATATCGAGACCGACAAGGTGGTGCTGGAAGTGGTATCGCCGGCCGACGGCGTGTTGAAGAAAATCCATCATGGCGAAGGCGACACCATTGAAAGTCAGGCCCTGCTGGCGGTACTGGAAGAGGGCGCAGGTGCTGGCTCTGAATCAGCCAAGGCAGAAGCTGCTCCGGCCAAGACCAATGTTGCCGCGGAAGACAAGACGCCTGCGGCGGGTCCGGCAGCGCGCAAGCGCATGGCGGAAGCGGGTCTGGACGCCAGCAAGGTCGACGCCACTGGCAAGGGTGGCCGGATTACCCGTGATGATGTGGATAACGCGCTCAAGCAGCGCGAACAGCAGAAAACCGCAGCGCCGGCTCCTGCCGCACCCGCCGCCGCGGCCGCGCCAGTGGCCGCAGGGGATCGTGAAGAGCGCCGGGTGCCGATGACCCGTTTGCGCAAGCGCATTGCCGAGCGTCTGGTCGAAGCCCAGCACACTGCCGCGATGCTGACCACGTTCAATGAAGTGAACATGAAACCGATCATGGAGATGCGCAAGCATTACCAGGCGGATTTTGAGAAGGCCCATGGTGTTCGTCTTGGCTTCATGAGTTTCTTTGTGCGTGCCTGCGTCGAGGCGCTGAAGCGTTACCCGATGGTGAATGCCTCCATCGATGGCGACGATATCGTTTACCACGGCTTCTACGATGTCGGTGTTGCGGTATCCGGTGATCGCGGCCTGGTGGTGCCGGTGCTGCGCGATGCCGACCAGAAAGGTCTGGCGGAAATCGAAAGCGATATCATCGAATTCGGCAAGAAGGCCCGCGAAGGCAAGTTGTCGATCGAAGAGATGACCGGTGGCACTTTCACCATTTCCAATGGCGGCGTTTTCGGTTCGTTGATGTCGACGCCGATTCTGAACCCGCCACAAACCGCGATTCTGGGTATGCACAAGATCCAGGAGCGGCCGATGGCGGTGGATGGCAAGGTGGAGATTCTGCCGATGATGTATCTGGCGGTGTCCTATGACCATCGCCTGATTGATGGCCGTGAGGCGGTGCAGTTCCTCGTCGCAGTCAAACAGTTTATTGAGGATCCGGCCCGGTTGTTGCTGGATATCTGATGCACCGGCGCCGGTCAGGCCGGCGCCCTTCTGACGGAAAACGGGAAAGGTTATGTCTGAACAATACGATGTCATCGTCATTGGTGGCGGACCGGGCGGCTACGTCGCCGCCATTCGTGCAGCACAGCTCGGCATGAAGGTCGCCTGTGTGGAAAGGCGCATCAACAAGCAGGGCAAGCCGGCACTGGGAGGCACCTGTCTGAATATTGGCTGTATCCCATCGAAAGCATTGCTGGATTCGAGCTGGCGCTACCATGAGGCACAGGCCAGTTTTGCCGATCACGGCATTGAAGTGGGCAAGTTGTCTCTTGATGTGAAAAAGATGATCGAGCGCAAGGATCAGGTGGTACTACAGCTGACTGGCGGTATTGCCCAGCTGTTTCAGGCCCACAAGATCGAATGGCTGCAGGGCAGCGGCAAGCTGTTGGCGGGCAAGCAGGTGGAGTTCACCGCCGCCAGTGGTGAAGTAAAGGTATTGTCTGCAGAGAACGTGATTCTCGCCGCCGGCTCCGAACCGGTGACCATTCCGGTGGCAGTGATCGATAACGACCGCATTGTAGACTCTACCGGTGCGCTCGAGTTTACCGAAGTGCCGAAACGTCTCGGCGTGATCGGTGCCGGGGTGATTGGTCTCGAGCTTGGCAGCGTCTGGTCGCGTCTGGGGGCCGAGGTGGTAGTGCTGGAGGCGGTCGATGGTTTCCTGCCGCCAGTGGATCAGCAGCTGGCAAAAGAAGCGAAGAAAATTCTTACCAAGCAGGGGCTGGATATTCGTCTTGGCGCACGTGTCACCGCCAGCGAAGTCAAAGGCAAGAAGGTCAATGTTACCTATACCGATGCCAGCGGCGAGCATAAGGAAAGCTTCGACCGGTTGATTGTTGCTGTCGGGCGTCGCCCGGTAACCCAGAATCTGCTCGCCGCAGATTCCGGCGTGACCATGGATGAGCGCAGCTTCGTTTATGTGAACAAGCAGTGCCGCACTGACGTGCCGGGAGTCTACGCACTGGGCGATCTGGTGCGTGGTCCGGCGTTGGCCCACAAGGCGATGGAAGAGGGGGTGATGGTCGTCGACGTCATTGCCGGCGAGCATACTCGGGTCAACTATGATGCTATTCCGTGGGTCATCTACACGCATCCGGAGATTGCCTGGGTGGGCAAGACTGAGGAAGAAGTGAAGTCCAGTGGCGAGCCGTACAAAACCGGTGTTGTACCTTTCGCTGCCAATGGTCGTGCATTGGCAGCCGGTGAAAGTCACGGGATGGTCAAGTTTGTTGCCGATGAGAAAACTGATCGTATTCTCGGCATGCACGTTCTCGGGCCACAGGCCTCCGAGCTGGTTCAGCAGGGCGTGATTGCGATGGAGTTCGGTGCCACTACCGAAGACCTGCAATTGATGGTATTCGGTCATCCGACGCTGTCGGAGGCTGTGCACGAAGCCGCATTGGCGGTGGATTTCAAGGCGATCCATATCGCCCAGCGCAAGCGCAAGAAGTAAGGCAACATGAAGGCTGATCCGGCGACCCACAAGGTCGCCGGATTGTTTCGGAGAACAGTTCCTTAACGGAAGACAACGGGATCAGAACATGAATCTCCATGAATACCAGGGCAAGCAGCTGTTTGCCCAATACGGATTGCCGGTTTCAAAAGGGTTCGCCTGCGACACCCCGGAAGAAGTCGTGGCGAAGATGAAAGAGATTGGCGGCAGCGAGTGGGTGGTTAAGGCCCAGGTTCATGCCGGCGGTCGTGGCAAGGCTGGTGGGGTCAAGCTGGTCAAGTCAGCGGACGAAGCCGCCGCCTTTGCCAAGAAGTGGCTTGGCCAGCGTCTGGTCACTTATCAGACCGATGAGGATGGCCAGCCAGTGTCGAAAATTCTGGTGGAGTCCTGCACTGACATTGCTCAGGAACTTTACCTTGGCGCGGTGCTGGACCGGGCCACCCGGCGCATTGTTTTTATGGCGTCAACCGAGGGCGGCGTGGAGATCGAGAAAGTCGCCCATGAAACCCCGGAAAAGATTCTCAAGGCCGGTATTGATCCATTGGTTGGCGCGCAGCCGTATCAGGCCCGTGACATTGGTTTCAAGCTTGGCCTGAACGCCGAGCAGATCAAGCAGTTCACGAAGATTTTCCTTGGTCTGGCAAAGCTGTTTGAAGAAAACGATTTGTCGCTGCTGGAAGTGAACCCGCTGGTGATTACCAAAGAGGGTAATCTGCATTGTCTTGATGCCAAGATCAATCTGGATGGCAGTGCTTTGTTCCGCCAGCCGAAACTGAAAGCGATGGAAGATCCCTCGCAGGAGGACGAGCGCGAGCGTCGCGCCGCGCAGTGGGAGCTGAACTATGTGGCGCTGGATGGCAACATCGGCTGCATGGTCAACGGCGCCGGTCTGGCCATGGCGACCATGGATATCATCAAGCTCAAGGGCGGTGCGCCGGCGAACTTCCTTGATGTCGGCGGTGGTGCCACCAAGGAGCGTGTTACCGAGGCGTTCAAGATCATTCTTTCCGACAGCAACGTCAAAGGCGTACTGGTGAATATTTTCGGCGGCATTGTTCGTTGCGACATGATCGCCGAAGGCATCATTGGTGCCGTGAAAGAAGTCGGCGTCAAGGTGCCGGTGGTGGTTCGTCTGGAAGGTAACAATGCCGAGCTGGGCAGCAAGAAGCTGGCCGAGAGCGGCCTCAACATTATCGCAGCAACCGGTTTCAACGATGCCGCCGAGCAGGTCGTGAAAGCCGTCGGGGGTGCAGCATGAGCGTACTGATCAATAAGGAAACCCGGGTTATCTGTCAGGGCTTCACCGGTTCTCAGGGCACCCTGCACTCGGAACAGGCGATTGCCTACGGCACCAGAATGGTCGGCGGCGTGACGCCGGGCAAAGGCGGTCAGAGCCATCTTGGTTTGCCGGTATTCAACACCGTGCGAGAAGCGGTTGAAGCAACCGGTGCGACTGCGTCGGTGATATACGTGCCGGCCGCGTTCTGCAAGGACTCCATCCTCGAGGCAGCGGATGCCGGTATCGAGCTGATCGTCTGCATCACCGAGGGCATTCCCGCGCTCGACGAGGCGCGCATGAAGCGGGTCGTGACGGCCGCGGGCGCCCGCATGATCGGTCCCAACTGCCCGGGCGTGATCTCGCCCGGCGCGAAGTGCAAGGTCGGCATCATGCCGGGCTTCATCCA
>JBFHPX010000209.1:0-4370 GCA_041592575.1 Alcanivoracaceae bacterium | reverse complement strand
GGTTAGCATGCCGGACCTTTTCACTTCGGGCTGTACATGTCTGATGTTCCGTTAAAACCCTCCACCTTTCTGCTGCTGCTTGCCGTGGCCGTCACCGGCATGGGCCAGACGCTGGTGTTCGCGATCCTGCCGTCGCTGGGGCGTGCCACTGGTCTGGCGGATATACAGGTCGGTTTGATCATCACCTGCTCGGCACTGGCGTTTGCGCTGGCCAGCCCGGTGTGGGGACGATTCAGCGAATATCTTGGGCGGCGCCCAGTGCTGGTGATCGGCTTGAGTGGCTATGCCGGCGGCACGCTGTTGTTCGCGCTGACCTTCGAGGCAGGCTTGCGCGGCTGGCTCAGTGGTTCGTTGCTGCTGCTCATGCTGGTGCTGGCACGGGTGCTGCAGGCGCTGGTGATGGCGGCGTCACCGCCGGCGGCGACCGCCTATATCGCTGATATCACCAGTGCCGCCGAGCGTACCCGTGGCATGGGCAAGATTGGCGCGGCGCATAATTTCGGCACCATTGTCGGCCCGGCGCTGGGTGGAGCCCTGGCCATGTTCGGGCTGCTGATGCCGTTGTATGCCGTGGTGCTGATTACCGCCACCATGGCGGTGGTGGTCTGGTATCGGCTGCCGGAGTCGCCGTGGATTCTGCAGCGGCAGCGGCCGGCACATCGCTTCTCCGTGGTGGATGCGATCCGCGCCAGTCTGGCCGCCTATGTTGATCGAAGGTTGATTGATGTGTTGCTGATCGGCGTGGTGATGTTTCTCTGTTTTGCCATGGTGCAACAGACGCTGGGCTTCATGTATCAGGACCGCTTTGCGCTGACGCCGGTGCAGGGCGCCTCGGCCGTCGGTGTGGCGATGATGCTGGCCGCCGTGACCTCGCTGCTGGCGCAGGCGGTGATTGTGCAGAAGTTGCGCTGGGCACCGGTGACCTTGTTGAAAGTGGCGGTGCCGGCGATCGGTGTCGGCTCGCTGATTCTGCTGTTTGCGCCGATGCCGGCGGTGGCGGCCGGGGCTATTGCGCTGGTTGGTCTCGGTCTCGGGCTGGGCATGCCGGGTGTCAGCAGCGCGGCCAGTTTGCGCGTTGGCGTGGAAGAGCAGGGGGCGGTGGCGGGAATGATGAGTGCCTGTCCGGCGCTGGGATATATTCTCGGTCCGGTACTGGGAACCGGGCTGTATCAGGTCGCGCCATTGGCGCCTTATGTGCTGGTCTGTGTGCTGGTGTTGCCGCTGGCGGTAGCGGTGTGGCGCCTGGGCAGGCACCACACCGGATCACCGTGATCTGTCGCGATTACTGAACCAGGGGCAGCAGGATCAGTTCGACGCGACGGTTCTGGGCGCGGCCACTGTCGGTGCTGTTGGACGCCACCGGCTGGGTCTCGCCAAAGCCGACCACATCCATACGTACCTGCTGAACCCCGAAGCCGCCAAGGGCATTGGCAACAGACTGGGCGCGTTGCTGCGACAGCAGCATGTTGTACTGGTCACTGCCGACACTGTCGGTGTGGCCACCGATCTGGATCATGGTCGACTTGTACTCTTTCAGCACCTCGGCGACAGAATCCAGCACCGGCATAAACGAGTCACGCAATACCGACTGGTTAGTGTCGAAGGTGATCGCTCCCGGCATGTTGAGGATGATGTTGTCGCCGTCACGAACCACCGATACCCCGCTGGCAGACAGCTTTTCCCGCAGTTTGGCTTCCTGCACATCCATGTAGACACCGACGCTGCCACCGGCAACGGCGCCGATACCGGCACCTTTCAGGGCGCGCTCTTTACGCTCCTTGGAGCTATCCGAGGTGGCAATGCCAATCAGGGCGCCGGCAGCCGCACCAATCATGGCTCCCTTGGCGGCATTCGACGTCTGCTTCTCGCCGGTGTAAGGGTTAATAGTGCTACAGGCACTCAGCGCAACGGCGCTGCTGATCAGGGTGGCGAGGGCGAGCTTTTTCATGAAATCTCCTTGGCGGGGTCAGAACAGAGCAAATAAGGCCAACTGGAGGTTGGCATTGGCCATTAAGCCTAGTCTTTTTGTCATGTTCGGGGAACCGGGACTGTGTCACGGAATGGTAAACTCGCTGCTTCGATAGCCAGCAAGGTCGGCCGGTTCCATGAAAGTTCGCACACCGATTCGTTTTCAGGATTACCGTCCGCCGTCCGCTGAGCGCATCCGCCGGATGCTGACCCTGCAGCGCTGGTATTTCACCCCCAAACTGCTCGGCGCCGAAAATGTCGACCCGAACCGCCCTGGCCTGTTTGTCGGCAACCACGCCATTTTCGGGGTAATCGACTCGCCGCTGTTTGCCAGCGAGCTTTACAGCCGCACCGGGGCTTACCCGCGCAGTCTTGGCGATCACTTCCATTTCGATGTGCCGGGCTGGGGGGATCTGCTGATTCGCTACGGTGCTGTGCCCGGCACCCGCGAGAATTGCAGCCGGCTGATGCAGGCCGGTCAGCACGTGCTGGTATTTCCCGGCGGTGCTCGCGAGGTGGCGAAGCGGCGCAGCGAGATCAATCGGCTGACCTGGAAAAACCGTACCGGCTTTGCCCGTATGGCCATTGAACATGGTTACGACATTATCCCGTTTGCTTCAGTGGGCTGTGATGAGTCCTTCACCATCCTCTTCGATGGTGACGATTTCCAGAACAGCCGGGCAGGGCGCTGGCTGCTCAATCGCCCGCGACTGAACAGCCTGCTGCGCGGCGGCGACACCTTCATGCCGCTCGCCAGAGGGCTTGGCCCGACCCTGCTGCCGCGGCCGGAACCGTTCTGGTTCATGATCGGCAAACCGATTCCTACCGGGGAGTATGCCGGCCGCGAGGATGATCGTGAGGCACTGTGGGAGCTGCGGGGCAAGGCCGCCGCCAGTATCGAAACCATGATCGGACAACTGAAAACGAAGCGGGCCGCGGAGCAACTGCCGGCCTGGCGCCGTCGCCTGCTGGGACGTTGATGTTTACCTCCTGACAGGGAACATCAGCACGCTGACCTGTCTGCCCATTGCCCGCAGTTGCCTTACCTGCCTAATGTACAGCCAGATGTTTTCCTGCAGGAGCGGCTGATCAGCCGCAAAAGCTGTTCACCGTCGATCGATGGGTCCTGCAGGCTGGCGTTGCTCTCCAACCGTTATGCAGGTGTTCAGTCATGGTTATGTCCGTTGAGGAATTGCGCGCAAAAGTGGCCGCCCAGAAAACCCTGATTCCCTCACTGTATGGTGATATTGATTTCAGCATCACCCCGGAGCGCTTTACCGACGACCTGCATGACGAGTGCGCGCTGCCGGGCCGTTTTGCCCGCAAGTACCGGCCAGGGTTGCTGGCCGACCGCGAGCGTATCGAGCGGGCCCGGGCCTACACCATGCTGGGTGACACCGTCGCCGATGCCTACGCCGCACTGATGCCGAAAATCGGCTTCCGGACCCTGATCAGCATGTTGACTCAGGCCTGCGACAAGGGCGTCGACAGGGTCGAAGGTGCACCGCAGGAACTGGTCGATTTTATCCGGTCGATGGAGCGCATCCCCGACTGGCTCGACATGGAGCTGGTCAACGAGGGCGCCCGGGTCAGCCGCATTGCCATGGCCAATCTGGCGCCGTTCGCCATTCGTGGCGCCTTTGTTGCCACTTTCATGAACAAGTACTCCGGTTTGCCGATGGCGCTGACTGGCACCCTTTCTGATGAATCCTCGGTGCAGCGGGTCAAGGAAACTGCCAGTTTCTTTACCACCGCAACCTTGCCCGGGGCGCTGGAGCGCTTTGGCACCGGCTTCAAGGCCGCTGCCATGGTGCGACTCATGCACTCGATGGTGCGCTTCAACATTCTGAAGCGCTCGAAAGTCTGGGACGTTAGCGTTTACGGCATCCCGATTCCGCAGGTGGACCAGATGCCGGCCGGCACCATGCCGGCGTTCATTACCGCCTTCAAGGTCATTCGCAAGGGGCGCAAGGAATTCACCCGTGACGAGCGCGCCATCGTCGAGCTGTGTCGCTACCAGAGTTACCTGCTCGGTTTGCCGGAGGATCTGTTGCCGGATTCGCCGCGTGAAATTTTCAATGCGATGATGACCTACGGCAGCACATTGCGGGATGGCTATGACGATGAAACCTGTGGCGCGCTGGTGCGCTCAACCATGTCCGCCTATCTGCCGCCGGACCACTCGCTGCGTAATCGCATCTACAACACCTTCGAGAAAAGCTTCTCCAAAGTGTTTTTTAGTCGGGTGTTCCTGATTGGTGATGAAAAACAGAAAGCAAAGCGGATGGGGGTGCAACCGAGCCTCAAGGACTATCTTTTTTTTGCTGCCAGCAATCTCTACATCCTGCCGCAGATGACGGCGTTCTCGCTGATTGAGCGGGTGCCGGTGGCCGGGTGGGTGG
>JBFHPX010000208.1:0-4461 GCA_041592575.1 Alcanivoracaceae bacterium | reverse complement strand
TATTCTTGTTTCGGCCTTACTGGCGACCGATACCGTAGTAAACAAAACCACTGCTGCGCACAAACTCCGGATCAAGAATATTGCGACCGTCGAGCAGCAATGGCTGGGCCATCAAATGGCGCAAACGCGGATAATCCGGGCTCCAGTAATCCTTCCACTCCGTCACCAGCATCAGTGCATCGGCGCCGCACGCCGCCTCGTAGGGATCATCACACAGGACAAGGTCAGCGCGCGCTCCGTACAGGGCCTGAAGGGCGGGCAAGGCTTTCGGATCATGCACCCGCACGGTGACGCCCTGAGCCCATAACGCATCCAGCAACTTCAGCGCCGGCGCATTGTCGATACGCCCGGTGCCCGGTTTGAATGCCGCCCCCCACAGGGCCACTGTCTTGCCATGCAGGTCAGTGTGATAGTGCTGCCACAGCTTGCGGAACAACACTTCCTTCTGACGTTCGTTAATCAGCAACACCTGTTCAAGCAACTCGGAACCCACCCCGGAAGACTCCAGAGTATTCGCCAGACTCATGACGTTGCGGGAAAAATTCAAGCCGCCAAAACCACAGCCGGGATACAGGTAAGCCTCACCAATGCGCGGATCGGACCCCATGCCCATGCGCACCTGCTCAATGTCCACTTGCAACGCATCAGCCAACGACGCCATGTCATTCATAAAACCCAGACGCGTCGCCAGCATGCCGTTAATGGCCAGCTTGGTGAACTCTGCCTCACGGGGACGCAGCATTCGCATAACGTCGCGCAGCCGATTAAACGGCCGCAACACCTCGCGAATCTGAATAGCCGCCCAATCACTGTCGCAGCCCACCAGAATGCTGGATGGACGCATGAAGGATTGCAGCGCGGCGCCCTCTTGCAACATCTCCGGCATACAGATGACCGCGCGATGGACGCCGGGGTCGGCACCATCACGCAACCGCTGCTGCAGACTCTCGGTGGTACCGACAGGAAAGTTGGATTGATTGACCACCAGCCAACTGTGTTCACGGCGGGCGGACAACTGGTCGATCACTGATTCCGCAAACGGCTGAGACGCGGGCGACAACGCCAGAAAAACCGCCTCTACCCGATCCTCCGGCATCTGCTGTGCAGACCCGGTCAACAACCGCCCTGCCTTCTGCTGCTGATCCAGCATCAGCTCCAGACCGGGCTCTTGATAGGGCATGCGATGGGCATCCAGGTCATCGGCCACCGGCCCTGCGGGCACCCGTAACGTCACCTGGTGCCCCGTCGAAGACAGCGCCGCCGCTGTCACCAGCGCCGTGAGGGTGTCACCATAAATATCCAAGTGCATGGGGCGCTCCCTGTCGCGGTGCGATCCGCTACCGCAGTGTATGAATCAGATCACGGAATGAGGCGCCCAACTCAGGATGACGCAAGCCGTAGCGCAAGGTGGCCTCAAGGTAGCCGATTTTGCTGCCGCAGTCATAGCTGGCCCCGATCATCCTGTACGCCTCCACGTCCTGCTCGGCAATCAAGGCAGCAATCGCGTCGGTCAACTGGATTTCGTTACCTGCGCCAGGCGCGGTCCGCGCCAGCAATGCAAAAATGCGCGATGGCAACACATAGCGGCCCACCACGGCCAGATCCGACGGCGCATCCGCGGACGCCGGCTTCTCCACCACCGCCGTCATGGCGGCGCTGTGCCCGGCCTGCAGCGTCGCCTGCTTGAGCGCAACCACACCGTATTGATCCACCCGCGACATCGGCACCTGCTGCACCATCACCTGCGCAGCCCGATGCGCCTCAAAGGCCTGCAACATGCGCAGCAAGTCGTTGTCACCCGCCACGTCATGTCCATCCACCAGCACATCAGGCAACAGCACGGCAAAGGGAGCATCGCCAATCACTTCACGGGCGCACAATACCGCATGTCCCAGACCAAGCGGGCGGCCCTGACGAACACTGATCACCCGCACGCCGGGTGGAACTATGTCGCGTACCGCGGCCAGCAACGCCGTCTTGTTCTTTTTTTCCAGCTCCGCTTCCAGCTCATAATGAACGTCGAAATGGTTTTCGATGGCCGTCTTCAGCGCATGATTCACCAGCACAATCTCGGTGATGCCGGCGGCCACTGCCTCCTCCACCACATACTGAATCACCGGCTTGTCGACCACGGTAATCATTTCTTTGGGAATCGCTTTACTGGCGGGCAGAAAGCGGGTTCCCAAACCAGCGACGGGAAGAACGGCTTTTTTGATCATGAAAGTGATCCCTGAATACTTTTACCGCGGCCCACAGCCCAGTACTGTAAACCGGCAGCCGCGATTTGTTCCGGGTCATACAGGTTGCGGCCATCGACAACCACCGCATCCCTGAGCTTCGATTTCAGCCAGGCAAAGTCCACCGTGCGAAATGCCTTCCATTCGGTGCAGATCACCAGCGCATCGGCACCATCCAGCGCCGCGTCACGGCTGTTAACCAACTTCAACTCCGGGCGCTCACCAAAAATACGCGCGGCCTCATGAGCCGCTTGCGGATCAAATGCCTGCACCCTGCCCCCGGCGGCCAACACCGCTTCCACCAGCACCCGTGACGGTGCCTCACGCATGTCGTCGGTTTCAGGCTTGAACGATAATCCCCATACGGCAATGGTTTTACCGTCAAGGCTTCCCAGCGCCTTGCTGAGCTTGGCAAACAATGTCTGCTTCTGGGCGTCGTTCACCGCTTCCACTGCATTCAGCAACGGCGCGGCATACCCCACTTGCGAAGCCGTGCGCGCCAATGCCTGAACGTCCTTGGGAAAACAGGAGCCACCATAACCGGCACCGGGATAAATAAAGTGATAGCCGATGCGCGGATCCGAACCGATACCAATACGTACCGCTTCAATATCCGCCCCCAGCCGCTCCGCCAGATTAGCCATCTCGTTCATAAAGCTGATCTTGGTAGCGAGCATGGCGTTGGCCGCGTATTTGGTCAGCTCGGCGGAGCGCACGTCCATCACGATCATCTTGTCATGATTACGGTTATAGGGCGCGTAACACTCGCGCATCATTTTCTCGACACGCGGCGAGTCGGTGCCAATGACAATACGTGAGGGCCGGGAGAAGTCCTCGATGGCCGCCCCCTCCTTGAGAAACTCCGGGTTGGAACAGACATCAAACTCCAGTGCCGCACCGCGGCTGGCAAGCACCTCGGCAATGGCAGCACGCACCTTGTCTGCGGTGCCCACCGGCACCGTGGATTTATCGATCACCACCTTGTAATCCGTCATGTGGGTGGCAATGGTGCGGGCAACGGCCAGCACATATTTCAGATCGGCGGAGCCATCTTCATCGGGCGGGGTGCCCACCGCAATAAACTGCAATTCTCCAAAAGCCACGGCGCGGGCCGCATCGGTGGTGAAGTGCAGCCGACCTTCCGCGACATTGCGCGCCACCATGGGCTCAAGGCCTGGCTCGTAAATCGGGATCACACCCTGCTGCAAGCCCTCGATCTTGGCCTGGTCCACGTCCACGCAAAGAATATTGTGGCCTACATCCGCCAGACAGGTGCCGGTCACAAGGCCGACATAGCCGGTGCCGAAGATGGTGATATTCATATTGATCCCTTTATCCAGAGCATAAAAGCGAGTGGATTATAGCCTGTGGACAGCACGGTATGCGTATCGCCCGCCGCATAAAAAAAGGCGGCCATGGCCGCCCTTTCTGTCTGCCTCATCGATGTATCACGGCGTGCCGCCACTACCACCGGAAACCGGCGGCTCGCTATTGATCAGATCGGTAATCGCCTGAAGTACATTGGCATCCGTCGTGAACTGAGTATTAATCTCCGCAGTGCTTGGCACGGCGGGATCGGTCACCGGCACCAGTGACGGGTCGAAGCCGGGAGCAAGCAGATCATTCAGGGTCAAGGAGTTCCCGGTAATATGGGCCTCCAGATCCACCAGCACCTGCGCCACATCCAGATTCGCCAGCAGCGCCGCATAGGCAGCTGATTCCTTGCCCGGATCCGCATTGGCCTCCGCCAGCGGCAGGAACTGCGCACTCTGCGCACTCAGAATGCGGTTGACGATATGCAGCTTGGCGGCGAGCAACCGGTCAGCCGCGCTGAGCGAGGTATTGTTTGCAGCGGCAATCGGATCGTATCTGGTCAGATCCATGCCGGCCGGCAAACCCAGCTCCGTGGCCAGACCTGCGGTCACGGTAGCCTTCAAGGTGGCCAGACTGGGCACCACAATCGGATCAGCGCTCAGACCTGCAGCAATCTGCTGCTCGATCCTGATCTGGATAATGGTGCTGAAGGCGCTGATGGCGGTGCTGCCCGCCGGGGCCAGATACTTCAAGCCTGCGGGCGCCGGCAGGCCGGTGTCCAGATCAATGGTGCCGGCAACAACCTCGGCAACAATGGGAAACCTTGCCTGTTCCGGGGTCAGGCCAAGGAGGCTGAAATTACCCTGAAGATCGGTAAACGTGGCCGGCTCCGGCGGATCATCGCACTGGC
>JBFHPX010000207.1:0-4505 GCA_041592575.1 Alcanivoracaceae bacterium | reverse complement strand
GTATTCATGCGTGATGCGGGCAGCAACACTTGGAGCCAGCAGGCCTACGTCAAGGCCTCAAACACCGACCCGTCTGATTATTTTGGCTACGCGCTCAGCCTGTCGGCCGACGGCGACACGCTGGCGGTGGGTGCTTATTTTGAAAGGAGTAATGCCACCGGTGTCGGCGGTAATCAGGCTGACAACACGGCAAGCGGTAGTGGCGCGGTGTATGTGTTCTCGCGCAGCGGCTTTGTCTGGAGCCAGCAAGCCTACGTCAAGGCCTCAAACACCGGCGAGGGAGATTACTTCGGCAGCGCACTCAGCCTGTCGGCTGGAGGTAACACTCTGGCGGTGGGCGCTTATCTTGAAGACAGCAATGCCACAGGCGTCGGCGGTGAACAGGCCAACAACTCGGCAAACGGCAGCGGAGCGGTGTACGTGTTCACGCGCGATACGGGCAGCAACACTTGGAGCCAGCAAGCCTACGTCAAGGCCTCAAACACCGACCCGTCTGATTATTTTGGCTACGCGCTCAGCTTGTCGCCTGACAGCAACAATCTGGTGGTGGGTGCTTATGCTGAAGACAGCAATGCCACCGGCATCGGCGGTGACCAGAGCAACAGCACGGTCAGTACTAGCGGTGCGGTGTACGTGTTTACGCGCGATTCCAGCAATATCTGGAGCCAGCAGGTCTACCTCAAGCCCTCAAACACCGAGGAATATGATTCCTTTGGCAGCGCGCTCAGTCTGTCGGCTGACGGGAACACTCTGGCAGTGGGGGCTCATCTCGAGGACAGCAACGCCACCGGAATCAATAGTTGTGATGACTGCAACGCGGCAGGGAACAGCGGCGCGGTGTACCTGTTTACGCGTGATACCAGCAATACCTGGAGCCAGCAGGCCTATCTCAAGGCCTCAAACACCGGGGCGGGTGATTGGTTCGGCTATGCGCTTAGCCTGTCGGCTGACGGCAAAACTCTGGCGGTGGGGGCTTATTTTGAGGACAGCAGTGCCACTGGCTTCGTCGGCGACCAGGCCGACAACGCCGCTATCGAAAGCGGAGCGGTGTATTTGTATTAACTATGCAAACTGGCAGCAGCTGCTGGCGCAGCGACGTTTCACTCAAACGAATCGTCGTTGCCTACTCGCCTATCCCCGTAAAATCTTGATAACGATAACGTGTAAGCCGAACTTCGCAGTTTCGGCTTGCCGTTGTCAGATATCTCAGCCCATCTTCCTGCGAATCCGGTATGGGTTCTTTTTTTAACCAGTGAATGTCCGTTTTTGACAATGCCGCAGGGTCCGGGCGGGGGCTAACGTCCGCCCTCTGCCCGGTGTGCGCTACAAACTTCTGCCCCGGGGAAAAATAACAATAACCCGGAGAACGGCAATGTTGTCGCGTTTGCTTGTCCTGATTCTGATGTCTTTCTGGTTGGCCGCCTGTGGCGGCGGCGGTGGCGGTGGCGGTGGCGGTACAGAAACCCCCGGAGTCGGTTTGCCGACGGCGCCGAATCTTGATGCCGGTTCTGATACTGGTGTATCGAGCATCGATAATATTACCGCTGACAATACCCCGACCTTTACCGGGATCGGCGGCGTCGCGGGTAACACTGTCACTGTTTATGCCAACGGCTCCCCGGTGGGTAGCGCGATCATCGCCGGCAATGGCAGCTGGAGCGTGACGACGACAGTGCTTGTCGACGGCAGCTACAGCATCACGGCGCGTTACACCGATGCTGACGAACAACAAAGCGGCATGAGCGCGGCGCTCAATCCTGTGCTGATTGATACCGATGCACCGGGCGCTCCGGTTGTCACCAGTGCAACGGTGTCGGGTGTGGTTGGTACGGCGAGTGCCGGCGCAAGTATTACGCTTTATGACGATGCTGATCAGGTGGTTGCGACTGCTGCCGCCAATGGCGCCGGCAACTGGAGTATTGCCGCCAGTGCGTTACCCGGTGGTACCGGTCTGGGGTTTGTCGGCAGTGTCACGGCGGCCGATCCGGCCGGCAACGAAAGTCCCGCCGCTGCTGTTGGACCGATCGAAGCGCCTGAGCCGACTCTGGTCACCGGCCGTATCGTCAACGGTGTTGTCAAATATGCCGATGTCTGTGCCAGTGTTTTCGATGGCGACTGGATTTCGCTGGGCTGCACGGTCAGCGATGACGACGGTTATTTCGGTTTTGACATCGAGCCGCAGGCGAATCCGGTGCGGATCGAGATGACTGCCGGTGTCAGCACGTTAGTGACATGCAGCGCGCCGGCCGGCTGTGGCGAGTCAGCCTTCGGTGAGGACTATGCTCCGGAGGTCGGCGTCACACTGCAGCTATTGATTCCCGGTGATCAGTTTGCCGGCGAGATGTCGATCAGTCCGTTGACCAATATGGCCGCCGTCTGGGCGCAAAAAGTACCGGGTACGCTGAATGCCGATGTGGTGTCACTGTCGTTGACTCGCGTGGCAGATCTGTTTGGTCTGGATGCAGGATTCCATGCGCAACTGTTACCGGATATCACCGACAGCGTCGCCGTTGCGGAAGCCGATGCTGATGCGCTGGATCATGCCCTTTTCGCTGCAGCCTTTGCCCAACTGGCGGCGACCGACATGGTGTCGGCAACCGCGCTGACCGATCAGGCGGCGCTGATGTTTGCCTGGCTCGGCGGTCAGGCCTGGCTGCAGAGCGGCCAGATTGTGCTGGATGATCTTGCTGCCAGTATCGATCTGAGTGCATACCCGGAGCTGGAACAGTGGCTGGCCGGCATTGACTACAGTGCTTATCCGGAGCTGCTGGCGCTGGCGGACGAATACAACGTTATCAACTATATCGGCTTCGACAATCTTGCCGGTGCCGCCGGTGAAGTGGCCGCGCATATCAGTGTAGCTGTTGACTTCAGTGATCTGGTGACGCGCTGGGGTGACAGTGTTGTCACGACCATGGGCGGCGCCACTGGCTATGACGCCACGGCGTTTGCCGATGCCACGGCATTACTGGACCGCTTCGAGCATTACCGTGCCCTGTCTGCAGCAGCAGAAGAGGGGCTTGATCCTGTCACCCGGCATCTGGCCTGGCTCTACGTAGACGAAGCCAGCCGCACTGATACCGTGGGCATGATTCAGGTGCTGCTTGAAGCGTTGCAGTTCTCTCTGAATGGTTCCATTTGTGTGCCGCAAGTGAAGAACTTCCAGTCATGCACTAACGATGACGGAATGGAATCTCCCTACGCGGTGTTTGTTGGCGGCGCGCTGAGTGCGTCCCATCGCGTTGAGCTGAGAGGCACCCGATTCGGTCAGACGGTGAGCATTGACCTGCCGGTGGTGGATATCCGTACCTTCCTGCGCAACGGCACCATGACCATGCCGGTTACCGGCACCATCACCAGCGGCACTTCGGTAACGACGCTGGCGCTGAATCTTGATCTGGATATAAGCGATAACGATCTGACCGGTTTTAATGCTCTGTGCAATCTCTGTTTCGCTAACAGTGAGGAGTTAAATCCGCTGCTTGATGCGTTGCTGGCTGATCTGCATATCGCTGTCAGCGTGCGCGGCAGTGGTGAGGTGGAAAGCACCGATGTGACCATCGGCAGCTACAGTTTCAGCGATCTCGACAGCACGCTGGTATTCAATCGTCGCGTGCTGACTCAGGATGAGGCGGGGCCGGCCCTGACGGCTACGCTGGACACCGGCAGCCGCACCAATCCGGCAGGTGAGACGCTGGAATCGATGGACGGTGAGCCGGCGTTTGATCTGGTTCTCGACGATCCGTTTGATATGTCGATTGCCTACCTGACCGAGCGCGCTGGCCTGCCGCCGATTGAGATCCGTGTTGGCGGCGAGCTGTCTGGCACGGCGCCATTGGTGGACGCGTTGATCAACTGGATCGAGGCAAATATCGACGAAACCACAGTTATCGAGGAGGTTGATTTCGAAGCATTGCTGGCGGAACTGGATTTCTCCTTGCTGGCGGTGGATGGCGATGCCTCGCTGACGGTACTGGATCCTGATCTTGGCCTGCAGCAGTACTACTTCACCATCAGTGAAACCGGTTTAAATGTCAGCACCATGGAGGGCGGTGATCCGGTGATCAGTCTGCGCGCCAGTGGTCTGGCTGGATACCTGTATAGCGGCGAGACCCTGATTGCCAGCATGCATATTGGTAATCCGGGGCAGGGCGTGGTGTTGAGCCTGGTAGATGACAGCCAGCGCTTCTACACTGATCTTGATGCCGGTGCGATGCTGCCGTTCGACAGTCTGATGGAATTTCTGACGCTGTTGTATGAGGCATTGGCGCCAGTCGAGGAGCCGTTGCCGTAACCCAACCGGCCCGGCAGAGAATGCCGGGCCAGCTTACAGGCGATCGAGAAAATCCCTTACCGCATTGAGAAAAAGATCGTTGCGATCGCCGGCCACCATATGGCCGGCGCCGCTGACATCAACCACCTGTGAGCCCGGGATTCGTTGGCGAAATTCTGTAGTGATAGTCTCATCGACGACATCACTGTGGCTGCCACGCACCAGCAATACC
>JBFHPX010000206.1:0-4507 GCA_041592575.1 Alcanivoracaceae bacterium | reverse complement strand
GGTCATGTCGGCGAACAACTGCTCGATGGCATTGGCGAGCAGGCCTGGCAGGCGATCAGTTGCTGGCAGCAATATTGCCAGCGATTCCCCGATGCCGGCACCTTGCAGGAACTATCGCTTGCCACCGGCGTTCATGATCATCGATTTCTGCTGGAGGACTGGCTGACCGATCTGCGTCAGGACAACGAGCAACGCAAGGCGCGCCTGAGCGTGGTCGCCGGCGAACTGAAAGACAAACCGCATCGCCTGCTCGGCGACTGGACCCTGCATCTGCTTGCCAACAGTTGTGACGTCTCAATCAGTACCGTGGTGATCGGCAGCGATCAGGTCATTACCCTGGCGCCGATTGCCAGCAAACAGGCACGCGATTATTTGTACACCCTGCTGCATGGCTGGCTGGCCGCGCTGACCGGGCCACTACCGCTGGCCTGTCGCACCGGTTTGGCTCTGGTTGCCGCCGAGCAGGCGGCGGCCAGCGGCACCAGCAAGGCCAACCCGCTGAACAAGGCACGCGATGCCTATCAGGGCAGCGATTACGGCAATGCCCGCGGCGAAGTGCACTATGCCAACCAGCAAGCCCTGCGCCGCGCCTTTGCTGATTTTGACGCGCTGATGACGCCACAACATGGCGATGAGCCTGCTTTTCTTTATTGGGCGCGCGCCCTGTATGGCCCGCTGCTGGCCCACTGCGAGGCATCCGGCCATGAGTGAGATTCTTGATCCGATCCATTTCCCGCTGCGCGGCACCCGGCTGATTGAAGCCAGCGCCGGCACCGGCAAAACCTATACCCTTGCCGCACTCTATGTGCGACTGGTGCTGGGCCACGGTGACAGCCCGGAACCGCTGTTACCGCCGGATATTCTGGTGGTGACCTTTACCGAAGCCGCCACCCGCGAACTGCGTGATCGTATTCGCGCCCGGCTGGCGGAAGCGGCGCTGTGTTTTGCCGGCCGCCAGCAACCGGAAAGTGACGATCTGTTTTTACAGACGCTGATGCGGGAATACCCGCAAGCCGATCACCCGCTCTGTGCAGCGCAGCTTGATGCTGCCGCCCAGTGGATGGATGAAGCAGCGATCTACACCATTCACGGTTTCTGCAACCGGATGCTGCGCCAGCATGCGTTTGATTCCGGCAGTTTGTTTACGCTGGAGCTGAACCAGGATGAACAACGTCTGCGCGAGCAGGCCGCCGCGGATTACTGGCGCAGCTTTTTCTACAACCTGAATGATGAAGCCACCGGCAGCTTGCTCAAGTTGTGGCCCACGCCCACGGCGCTGATGCAGGCGGTGCGACCGATGCTTGGCCACCAGCATCAGTTTGCCGACGAGCTGCGCTCTCCGGCACAGATCATTGCCGAGATCAGCACCGAGCGTCAGGCCATTCTTGATGATCTGCGCCAGCGCTGGGGAAGCTGGACCAGCGCACTGCTGGAGAAATTCGAGGCGGCCTGGGACAGCAAGCGCCTGCCGAAAAGCAAGCCGACCAACAGCGCCACCATTCGCAAATGGTTCGAGGCCATTGCCAGCTGGCTGGAAGATCCGGATCAGCCGGCGCCGAAGCTGACTGACACCTTCTTTGTGCGCATGAATGCGGCGTCGCTGGCTGAGGCAAGCGACAAGGTTCCAGAGATCGTCAGCGATCCAGCCATTGCCGCCATTGATGAGCTGGACAATATCGAAGCGCGCCTGCCGGCACTGCTGCCGGCCCTGCTCCCCCACGCGGCGCACTGGATCAGCCAGCGCATGGATCAGTACAAACGCCGTCACGGCATGATCGGTTATGACGACATGCTGACCCGGTTGCGCGATGCCATGGTCAGCGAGCAAGGCACGCGTCTTGCCGCCATTATCCGCCAGCAGTTTCCGGTGGCGATGATCGACGAGTTCCAGGACACCGATCCGGTTCAGTATCAGGTGTTCAGCACCCTGTATGCCGATCAGCCCGACACCACCTGGCTGATGATTGGCGATCCGAAGCAGGCGATCTACGGATTCCGCGGCGCCGACATTCATACCTACCTGGCAGCACGACGCGCCACCGAAGGCCGTCATTACACGCTGGATAAAAACTTCCGTTCCAGTGAAGCGCTGGTGCAGGCGGCCAATCATCTGTTCAGCTACGCCAGCGGCTACCCGAGTGGCAGTTTTCTCTACCGTGATATTCCGTTCAGCCCGGTCAAGGCCAACCGTCGCAGCGAACGCTTTCTGATTGACGGCGAAGCCGCCCGCCCCATGACCCTGTGGCAGCTCGACGGTGGCATCGAAGACCCGAGCCTGAGCAAAGGTCAGTACCTGCCGGAAATGGCCACACGCACGGCATCGGAAATTGTCCGGCTGCTGAATCTGGCACAAGAAAAACGCTGCAGTTTTGAGAAGCACGGCGAGCTGACATCGCTGCGGCCGGCCGACATTGCCATTCTGGTGCGCGACGGCAAGGAAGCCGGCAAGGTGCGCGCCGCCCTCAGCGAACGCGGTCTGCGCAGTGTCTATCTCTCCGACAAGGACAGCGTTTTTGACAGCGTCGAGGCAACCGACCTGCTGTGCTGGCTGCAAGCAGTGGCGGAACCGGAATCGGAACAGAAAATCCGTGCAGCCCTGGCCACGGCCACGCTGGCACTCAGCTGGCAGGAGCTTGATGCGCTGAGCCGCGACGAGCAGTTGTGGGAAGCGAAGGTCGAGCAGTTCCATCTCTACCATCGGCAATGGCAGCAGCATGGTGTGCTGCCGATGATTCGGGCTCTGCTGCGCGATTATCAGATACCGGCCCGACTGCTCGGCAACGACGACGAACGCGGCCTGACCAACCTGTTGCATCTGGCCGAGCTGGCCCAGCGCGCTGCCGGCCAACTGGACGGGGAACTGGCGCTGGTGCGCTGGCTGGCGGAGTCCATCGACAACAGCGGTGACGGAGCGGAAGACACCATCCTGCGGCTGGAAAGCGATGCTGACCTGATCCGTATTGTCACCATTCACAAATCCAAGGGGCTGGAATATCCACTGGTATTCCTGCCATTCATCTGCACTTTCCGTGCTGAACTGGGCAAGTATCTGCCGCTGCGCTTTCATGATGACAACAACATGCAGCGTCTGACGCTGACACCGACACAGCAGGACATTGATCGCGCTGACCGCGAACGTCTGGCCGAAGACCTGCGCCTGCTCTATGTCGCTGTCACCCGTGCCCGCCACGCCTGCTGGCTCGGCATGGCGCCGCTGCGCATTGGTCAGGGCAAGGACCGCACCGACCTGCCCGGCAGCGCCATCGGTTATGTGTTGACCGGCGGCGCCGCCATGCAACCTGCCGAACTGACGGCAAAACTCGATGCCCTGATACAGCACTGCGATGCCATGCAACGGGTCGCCGCACCGGACAGCAGCGATAGCCGTGCCCGGCTCAATGCAGACCGGGCCGCGCTGCCGCCAGCCCGTGATTATCAGGGCCCGGAAAGCGAACACTGGTGGATTGCCAGCTACAGCGCACTGGAGCCGGAAGCACGCGGGGCCAGTGAAGCGCCGCGTGATGTTCGCGACGAAGTGATGGCGGAAGAAAAGCAGCGTGTCGAACCAGGCGCGGCGCGCGCCGTCGACAGCATTCCCGGTAACAGCAGTATTCACAGCTTTGTCCGTGGACCACAGGCGGGTACTTTCCTGCACGGCCTGCTGGAGCTGGCCGGCGGCCAGGGCTTTGCCGCGACACTGCAGCAAGGTCGTGAGGAGTTCCGCCAGCAACTGCAGCGGCGCAGTCGTGTCGCCGGCTGGGAAGACCAGCAGCCCATGCTGGCGCGCTGGTTCGAAGACTATCTCAATACTGCCCTGCCGTTCGGTAATCAGTCACTCCGTTTAGCCGAACTGCCGCGGCAACAATGTCAGGCGGAGATGGAATTCTGGATTCAGTCCAGTGCGGTCAGCACCGAAGCACTTGATCAACTGGTACAACGTCATGTGCTGCCCGGTCAGCCCCGTCCTGCCCTGCGCCGGGATAAGCTCAACGGCATGCTCAAGGGCTTTATCGATCTGGTGCTGGTGAATCAGGATCGCTATTTCGTCGCCGACTACAAATCCAATTGGCTCGGCCCGGACGAGCAAAGCTACAGCAAAGGTGCGATGGCCGAGGCGGTGCTGGAAAAACGTTACGACGTGCAGATGTGCCTGTACCTGCTCGCCCTGCATCGCTTGCTGCGCGCTCGACTGGGCACAGACTATCAGCCCTCGCACCATCTCGGCGGCGCGGCGCTGCTGTTCCTGCGCGGTCTGTACAGCGACAGTCGCGGGGTATTTTTCCAGCCACCGACCATCGCCCTTGTCGAAGCCATGGATGCATTGTTTCGCGGCCAGCCTGTAGTGGAGAACGCCGATGTCCTCTGAGCTGTTTTGCCGACAACATCCGGCGCTGGCGCAACTGGACCAGTGGATTGCCGACGGCTGGATCAGGCCTCTGGACCGAGCGCTGGCGGCGTTGTTACTCGATGATGGCGACGAACAGGACAGCCGGGTACTGTTGCTGGC
>JBFHPX010000205.1:0-4508 GCA_041592575.1 Alcanivoracaceae bacterium | reverse complement strand
TGGGTTCACGGCGGGTCCCGGCAAGTCCCATCAGGTGCGCCGGCCGGTTCGATCACCACCAGACCCGTTCACCACGAAGAGGCATCCGTGATGAAAGTCCTTGCAGAGATGAGCAAAAAGGAATTTGTATACGAGTGCGCCACCCGGGCGCTGGCGGCCAGCTTTGCCAACCCGACGGCCAAGCCGTCGAGTGCCAGCATGGTCCGCGACGCCGAAAACCTGTGGAACGAATTGCAGGAATGGGAATCACTGGAATCATCGCCATCACAAGGAGTATCACCATGAAACGTTTTGTCTCTGCCTCACTGCTCTGCCTGTCCCTGATCGGCGCCCCGGCGCTGGCCGCCGAGAGCGTCTCGATCGAAACCCTCGCCAGCCAGATCACCAGCGGCAAGGCCCCGCTTATCATTGACGTGCGTACCGAGGATGAATTCCTCGCCGGCCGCATCCCCGGCGCCCGCCTGATCCCGCATACCGAAATCGGCAACTATGTCGACAGCCTGTCGGCCCACAAGGACGAGCCGATCCTGCTGTACTGCAAGAGCGGCAAGCGTTCTGGCGATGCCGCCGCGGTGCTGGAAAAGGCCGGTTTCAGCAAGGTTCAGGTGCTGGAAGGCAGCTTCCCGGGCTGGCAAGAGGCCGGCCACAAGGTCCAGAAATAACTCCGCCCGGACCATGCCGTTACCGGCATGGTCCGACAGCTCCGCCCTCAAAGTGGCCTGCCCCGGTTTTCCGTTGCTATAATCCGCGCCCCCAGCAACCTCCGGTAAAGGACAGATCATGGATTTTGACAAGGTTCCGGCGGGCAAATCCCTGCCTGAAGACATCTACGTAGTCATCGAGATTCCGGCCAACAGCTCGCCGATCAAATACGAGATCGACAAGGACAGCCACGCCGTATTCGTCGACCGCTTTATGGCCACGCCGATGTTCTACCCGGCCAACTACGGCTATATCCCGCAAACCCTGTCCGAAGATGGCGATGCTCTGGACGTGCTGGTCGTGACCCCGTATCCGGTGGTACCGGGCTCGGTGATCCGCGCCCGTCCGGTCGGCATGCTGAACATGAGCGACGAGGCCGGCAAAGATGCCAAGCTGATCGCCGTGCCGCACGACAAGCTGTCGGCGATGTACCACAAGATCAAGGAAGTCAGCGACCTGCCGGAACTGCTTATCAAGCAGATCGAGCACTTCTTCGAGAACTACAAGGATCTTGAGCCGGGCAAGTGGGTAAAAGTGGATGGCTGGGCTGATGCCGCCGCCGCCCGCGCTGAAATCGTCAAAGCCGCTGAAGCCTACACCAAAGGCTGATCGCAACCTTGCAAAAAGGCCCCGCCCTGGCGGGGCTTTTTTTTGCCGCGCGTGCTACAAATCAGTGCTTACTGGCGGAGCCCGTATGCCCAACCCCTATCTGCAGGAAAAACGTAACGTTGCCATTCTGGTCACCAGTCAGACCCTTTACATGGTGGCATCGATCACGGTGATGACACTGAGCGGCGTGGTCGGGCTGCAGCTGAGCCCCGATCCGGGCATGGCTACCCTGCCGATTGCAATGATGATGCTCGGTGCACTGGTCTCGACACTGCCAGCCTCGCTGTTCATGAAGAGGGTCGGCCGGCAAACCGGTTTTATTACCGGTGCCGCGCTCGGCGGTGTTGCCGGTGGCGTGCTGGCATTTACTGGCATTGCCCAGCAATCCTTCGCGCTGTTCTGCGCTGGCAACCTGTTAATCGGTCTGTATCAGGGCTTTGCCATGTACTACCGCTTCGCAGCAGCCGATGTCGCCAGCCCGGCATTTCGCAGCAGGGCCATTTCCTTTGTCATGGCCGGCGGTGTGGTGGCGGCATTTCTCGGCCCGTGGAATGCCAGCCTGACCAATGACTGGGTAACTTCAGTACCTGATGGCAGCCCGTATCTGATCATCGCGGCGCTGGCGTTGCTGGCGATTCTCCTGCTGGCATTTCTACGTGTGCCGCCGAGCGGCGAGCCGCAGCCTGGCGACCTGTCGCGTCCACTGATCGAGATTGCCTCGCAGCCACAGTTTGTTGTCGCCGCGCTGGCCGCCTCCGTTGGTTATGCCGTAATGGCACTGGTGATGACGGCAACGCCGTTATCGATGCGCGCTGCCGGATTTGAACGCAGCCAGATGGCGCTGGTGATGCAGTGGCATGTACTTGGCATGTTTGCGCCGTCCTTTATTACCGGCAGCCTGATCGCCCGTTTCGGCGTCAGCCGGATCATTCTTACCGGCTGTGCATTGCTCGTTGGCACCGCGCTGATTGCCAGCCAGGGCAACAGCCTGGTGCATTTCTTCGTCGCGCTGGTGCTACTCGGCATCGGCTGGAACTTTCTGTTTATCGGCGGCAGCACTTTGCTTACCGGCACCCACAGCGAAACCGAACGCGGCAAGGTACAGGGCGTCAATGACCTGCTGATTTTTACCATGGTGGCTGCCAGCTCACTGCTGGCTGGAAAATTACTGCACCTGCTCGGCTGGGCCAGCATGAATCTGGCCATGTTACCCATGGTGGCCCTGGTGGTAGCGGCCACGTTGTGGCTGACCTTCAGACAACGTCGTCAAAACAACATTGCCTGATTGGTCGTCAGAATGCCGGTCAGCCTGCGGCGCGCACCTGCACCGGCTGGCCATTCAGAATCGCCGTGCCGGTCAGTGCATCGGTTCGATCATTGCGAATCACATCATTAATACTGACGCCGGCATGGCGACTGGCGACAACCAGTCGCACGCCTTCGCGGGCGTGGCCGAAACCATGCGGAATGCTGACCACGCCGGGCATAATGCTGTCGGTAATTTCCGCCGGCAGGAAGATACTCCCCGCTTCACTGCTGACTTCCACCTCGGCATTGTCAGTAATGCCGAGGCGCTCGGCATCCTGCGGATGCAGCATCACCGTGCAGCGGGTCTTGCCTTTCACCAGTCGCTGACTGTTGTGCATCCAGGAGTTATTGCTACGCACATGACGGCGGCCAATCAGGCGCAGCTGGCCCTCGGTCGGCGGCGACACCTGATCCAGGGCTTCCAGCTCATGAATGTATAACTGTGGCACCAGATGGATGTGCTTGTCGCGCGTGTAAAGCCGATCTGGCAGCGCCGGCTGCAGTGCGCCAAGATCAATGCCGTGTGGCTCGGCAATCACTTTTTCCAGCGTCAGACCATCACCGTCCTGCTGCGCTGGAATTTTGCCGCTACCAAGCAGCGGCAAGCGTGCCAGCAGCGCGCGCAGACTGTTGATCTTGCCACGCCAGTCACCATATGGGCCGAGTCGCAGACCCAGATCAATCATGCCGGTGTCACCCAGACGTGACAGCACCCTATGCAACGCCTTTGCCTTGATGGTAGACCAGCGGTCGCGACTGTTCAGCCGCGTAGTCAGCTCGAGCAATATCTGCCAGTCATGCAGGGCGCCCGGCTCCGCCTCAAACAATGCCGGCGAGAACTTGACGGTATTGCGCACCGCCAGCAGATGGAAAATCGGATCAAACTGGGCATGCTCAAGCTGCCCGGTGGGCGGCAGGATGATGTGCGCATGGCGGGTGGTCTCGTTGATATAGAAATCGATCGAGACCATAAAATCGAGACCGGAAAACGCCTGATCCAGACGCTGGCCATCCGGGCAAGACAGCACCGGATTACCGGCATGGGTCACCATGGCGCGAATCTGGCCCTTGCCCGGGGTGAGAATTTCGTCGGCCAATGTCGCCACCGGAAATTCACCGCCGAATTCAGGCATCTCCCGAACCCGGCTGCGAAAACGGTCGAAGCCGCCGGTTTCGCCAGTCAGGCCGGCAATACCGACCACATCCAGCGCCGGGCGGGTAAACATCAGCCCGCCGGGGCGATCCACATTGCCGGTGACAATATTCATTGCGTAAACCAGCCAGGCGCTGAGACCACCATGCTCGGAAGTGGTGGTGCCCACCCGGCTATAGGCGGCGGCACCGTCCGCCGCAGCATAGTCACGGGCGATCTGCCTGATGGTGTCCGCCGGGACGCCGGTATGTTGCGCCGCCCGTTGCGCCGTCCACGGCTTGACCAGTCCCTGCAGCAGCTCCAGTCCGTCGATCATGCCAGCAAGGTGGGCGGGGTTTGCCAGGCCCTCGGCGAACAGCACATGCAGCAGACCGAGCAGCAGGAACACATCGGTGCCCGGTCTGATAAAGTGATGCGCATCAGCAACTTCCGCCGTTTCGGTGCGGCGGGGGTCCAGCACGACAATGCGGCCTCCACGAGTCCGAATTGCCTTGAGTCGATTGCGCATGTCCGGGGCAGTCATGATGCTGCCATTGGACGCCATCGGGTTGGCACCGATCACCAGAAAATAGCGGGTACGGTCGATATCCGGCACCGGAAACAGCAACTGATGCCCAAACATCTTCAGGCAGGCCAGCATATGCGGCAGCTGATCCACTGAGGTAGCGCTATAACGGTTGCGGCTGCCCAGCGCCCGAATAAACGGCACCAGCATCAGCAGTGCGCCGTGATTATG
>JBFHPX010000204.1:0-4511 GCA_041592575.1 Alcanivoracaceae bacterium | reverse complement strand
GATGATCTGCCTTCCCTGCTCAAGTGAGATGCGCTGATGTCGGAGCAGGTGATCGGCCGCTTCGTCAAGGTGCTGCGCGGAGCCGAACTGCCGGTGTCGCCGGCAGAAACGCTGGACGCAGTGCGGGTCACCGCGTTGCTTGGCTATCAGAACCGTGAGGCGCTGAAGCAGGGGTTGTCGCTGGTGCTGGCGAAGAACGAGCATGACAAGCTGGCGTTCGATCAATGTTTCGACGATTTCTTCCGTTTCGATGGTATGCCCGCGGCGGCCTCAGTGGCGCAGTCCGAACAGCCGTCCCCGTCGATGCTGGATCGCCTGCGTGACATGATGCCGGGTCAGCAGGGCGGGTCCGGTGCCGGCGCTTCCTCGGCGCTGGGGCAGCAGCTGCTGGCGGATGACAGTGCCGGGCTGAGTCGGCAAATGGCGGAGGCTGGGCGTAATGTCGGCCTCGATAATATTCGCGTGATTACCCAGAAAGGCTTGTATGGCCGGCGCATCATGCAGGCGCTTGGTGGTGAAGCACTGGATCAGGAAATCATTGCGCTGGATAACAGCGAGCGCCGAAAGGATCGGCGTCTGGCGGCGCAGTTGCGCAGTGCCCGTGACCAGTTACGCGAAGCGGTGCGCGAGTATGTGGCCGACCAGTTTGTACTGCAGGCCCGCGAGCAGGGCCGGCAGTTACGTGAACAGATGCTGCGCGAGGCCAACTTACGCACCCTGGCAGAATTTCGGGATGTCCGGCAGCAGGTCGAGAAAATGGCTCGGCGCCTGGCGCGCAAGCACGGCCGACGTCAGCGCCGCGCCCGGCGTGGCCAGCTGGATGGTCGCCGTACCACGGTGATGGCGCTCAAGCATGGTGGTGTGCCGGCGTCTTTGGTATGGCGTCGTCGACGCATTCAGAAGCCGAGGCTGATGGTGATCTGTGATGTCTCCAGTTCGGTCAGCGCCGCGGCGCGGTTTCTGCTGATGTTCCTCTATGCGGTGAATGATGTGGTGCCGTCGGTGCGCAGCTTTGCCTTTGCCTCGCGGTTCGGTGAGGTGACCTCGTTGTTCAATGCCATGTCATCGGATCAGGCGATCAACGAGGTGATGGATCGTTATGCCGGTTCCGGCACGGATTACGGCGGTATGCTCAGGGATTTTCTCAGTCAGTGCGAAGGGGATCTGGATCAGCGCACCACAGTGATTATTCTCGGTGATGCCCGCAACAATGAGCTGCCCGCTGAGCAGCAGCTGCTGGGCCATATCGGCCGTCGTTGCCGGCAGGTGTTCTGGTTAAATCCGGAGGCGCGTTCGCGCTGGGGCAGTGGCGATTCGGTGATGCCACTGTACCAGCCCTATTGTCGTGATGCGTTGCCCTGTTCCAATCTCGCTGGGCTGGAGCGTTTTGTGGATCGGCTGCTGCGGGATCTGACACGCGGCTGATGCTCTGCAGGAGCCGTCGATCGACGGCGAAATATTTCGATGGCGAGATTTCGCGGCCGATCGGCCGCTTCTACAGCACCTCCTGTTGATCAAGATTCAGGATGGTACGCAACTTCCGATCCAGCTTCTCGCTGTTAATCGGTTTGGCAATATGGCTGATCATGCCGGCGTCATGGCAGGCGCGAATCTTGTCCGGAACGGCATGGGCGGTTAGCGCAACAATCGGAATGGGTGGCACCTTGCCTTCGTTCTGCAGGCGAATAATTTCCCCGGTGGTTTCAAAGCCGTCCATGTCCGGCATTTCACAATCCATCAGGATAAGATCATAGGGGCGGCTGTCATTGAGGAGCACGGCAATTGCTTCCGGACCACTCTCTGCCACTTCCACTTGATGACCTAGCTTGCGCGCCAACCCCTGCGCCACCAGCAGGTTGACGTGATTGTCGTCGACGATCAGCAGCCTTACTCCCGGGGTTTTGTTCTCGCCGGCCCTGTCGATCGCTTCGGCCTGGCGCTGTTCCGCCGATGTTTGCGGTAGCGGCAGTCGGAACCAGAATCGCGAGCCCTGCCCTGGCGTGCTCTGGACCCCGATCTCGCCGCCGAGCAGCTCCACCAGCTGACGGCAGATGGCCAGACCCAGCCCGGTGCCGCCATAACGGCGACGAGTCGAGCTGTCGGCTTGCTGGAACAGTTCGAACAGCTGGCTGAGAGTCTCCGGGGCAATGCCGATACCAGTGTCTGCCACTTCGAACAGTACATAGTCGGCATTGTCATGGTCGCGACGAAGGCTGACCCGAATTTCTCCTCGGTCAGTAAACTTCACTGCGTTGCTGATCAAATTACCAAGAATCTGTCGTAAACGGACCGGGTCTCCCTGGCACAGAGTGCCGATGTTAGGGTCCGCATCCAGATTGATGTTCAAACCTTTCCGTTTCGCGTTCTGGGAGTAAAGGCCAGCGGTTTCACTGGTCAGCGCAGCCAGATTGAATTGCTCAAAATTGATCGGCACCTTGCCGGATTCGATGCTGGCGTAGTCGAGGATGTCGTTGATCAGCGCCAGCAGAGTGTTGCCGGATTGCTCGATAACGTGCAGATGGCGTTGCTGCTCAGGATCCCGGGCACCATCCTTGAGCATATCGACGGTGCCAATAATGCCATTCAGGGGAGTGCGAATCTCATGGCTCATCACGGCCAGAAACTGGCTGCGGGCGTTCAGGGCATTGTGCAGTTCACGGGTGCGTTCGATCACCCTCTGTTCCAGCTCGATGGTGGCGTCCCGCTGCATGCGCTCGTTTTCATCCCGAAGCATGATAAAGCGATAGGCCAATGCGAATGACAACAACCAGGCCTCGATCACGCTGCCGATTTCAAAGCCATGATCAATCAGCCAGCTGCTGTCGATAAACGAGTATGTCTTCAACATGAACAGTGCCACCATGACGGCAAGCGGACTGAAGGACAGCAGGAAGTAACGCGCTGGCCGATAGCCGGCGCGAATCCGGTCGATGGTAATGGCAATGATTGATAGCACCAGAAAGCCGGCGCTGGCGGTGACAATCCGCAGTACGGTGCCGGTTTCTACAAGGGTTGATAGCGGCGCCATGACCACCAGGCTCCAGCCGGTGTAATGGATGGCATGACCGATGCGTGGTCGGGCCTCGCGCAGACGCATGAAGTCGCAGGCAAACAATATGACAAAGCCAGTGCCAAGAATGGCCGAGGCCGCTTGCACCGGATTGTTCAGCCATGGCTGTTCCGGCCAGAGAAATTTGAACGGTAGGCTTTCACGGCTGGTCAGGTAGCCAAGCAGGCCGGCGATGTACAGGCAGTACATCAGATAGCTGCTGTCCCGGATGGAGAAGTACAGCAACAAGTTGAACAGCAGCATGACGCCAATGGCGCCCAGATAGAGGCCGACGAAATTCTGGAATACGGTGTCGTACTGCTGAAAGCTGTACGGTGTCATCGTTGCCAGCGGCAGCTCGATGGCGCCAATAGACGCGGCCCGGAACACCAGCCGGTAATCCTGCCCCGGCTTCAACTCCAGTGGGAACAGCAGGTTGGTGTGTGGATAGGGGCGCTCACTCCAGGGTACCTGGTCGCCGTGGCGGAAGCTGGCAATCAACCGGTCCTGCTGATCGAACAGGAACAGGTCGAGGTTGTCCATATGTGGCCGGCCGGCCTGGATAATCCAGTCCTGCTCGTTGGTGTCATTACGCAGCGGAATAAGAAACCAGATGGCGCTGCGATCAAAGCCAAAGGCAGGATGATTGCCGCGTTCGTTCAGGACCCCCCGCTCCCGCAGTCGGGTCAGGGCTTCACGCGGGCCGAGCTGGTGCTCAGGGTCGCGCAGCCACTGCATTGACTCCAGCAATTGATTGCCGCCGCCTGACAGCAATGTGGCGCTGGCGCCGACCGGCGCTAGCAGCAGGGTCAGCAGCAGTAGATGAGACAGCGTTCGGGGCAGGCCAGGTTTTTGCACGGGCATCCTTGTTGTTTGGATCGGTATGTCCTTCCGGCAGTCTAGCCCGCCTTACCAATGGTACCAACTGACGATATGGATCAAATTGCCGTTGCCGACTGACTTGAGTGGCCGGCGGTGCAGGGGCAGACTGTGCTCTCCCCTTTGCGGAGCTGGCCATGGAAACCCGTCTTCACCACCGTACCTGCAATCTTTGTGAAGCCATGTGTGGCATCGAGATTGAACTCGCCGGTGACGCCATTACCGCTATTCGCGGTGACAAGAGCGATCCGTTCAGCCGTGGTCATATTTGCCCGAAGGCGGTGGCGTTGCAGGATCTGCATCAGGATCCGGATCGGCTGCGGCGGCCGGTACGGCGCACCGCAGATGGCTGGGAGGAAATCAGCTGGGAGCAGGCACTGGACGAAACCGCAGCGCGGCTCGGGGCCGTCCATCAGGCCCATGGTGGCGAGGCGATCGGCGTCTATGCCGGCAATCCGACGGCGCATAATCACGGCGCACTGCTGATGCTGGTGCCGTTTATTCGGGCGCTGGGCAGCCGCAACCGTTATAGCGCTACCTCAGTGGATCAGCTGCCGCATATGCTGGCCTGCCTGAAGATGTT
>JBFHPX010000203.1:0-4525 GCA_041592575.1 Alcanivoracaceae bacterium | reverse complement strand
GCGGGGTAAAGGCAGTATCCGCTGGCAATGGCCCGGTAAGTAGCAGGCCTTCGCCGCGTAACCGCTCCAGTGCCGGAATGATCAGGCCCAGCTCCTCGTCACCGAGGTGGCCATTTTCGCCAGCATGGGGGTTGAGGCCGAGTACCAGAATGCGTGGGGCCGCAATGCCGAAATGCACGCGCAGGTCGTGATCGAGAATGCCCACGGTATCGGCGATCAGGGCTTCGCTGATGGCACCGGCGACATCACGCAGCGGCAAATGGGTGGTGGCCAGCGCTACGCGCAATTCGCCAGCCACCAGCATCATCACCACTCGGTCGACGCCGGCGCGTTGACACAGGTATTCGGTGTGGCCGGTAAAATCGGGGTCGGCGCCCTCGCGGATCACATGCTTGGCCAGTGGCGCGGTGACCATGGCCGAGAAGGTGTTGTTCATGCAGCCGTCGGCGGCGCGGTCGAGCAGAGTCAGAATGCTTCTGGCGCTGGCGGGGTCGGCCTTGCCGGGTTGAATATCGACGCCACTGGGATAATGCCAAACGGCGACGCCAGTGTCGGGCAGGCACTCTCCCGGTTGCCAGTCATGCAAGCGGATGTTGATATTGAGCAAGCTGGCGCGACGCGCCAGCACTTCCCGATCGCCGACAATCACTAGTGGCACGTCGGTCACCTGCTGCGGCAGTTGCAGAACCAGATCCGGACCAATGCCGGCTGGATCTCCACAGGTGATGGCGACCGGGGCGATCATCAAAGGCGAATATCCACGTAGGCTTCCTGACGCAGTTCGGTGGTCCATAGCTCCAGCTCTTCAGCGAAACGACGCTGGTGCAGGGCCTGACGGGCGCGCAGACGCCGGTATTCTTCACTCATGTCTGCGGTGCGGATCGAATCCACTCGCAGGACATGCCAGCCGTATTCGGTGCGGAACGGCTCGCTGAGCTGGCCAACCGGGGTGGACTGCATGTGTTCGTCAAACTCCTTCACCATCTCGCCTGGTGTAACCCATTCGATGCTGCCACCGTTGCGGGCGCTGCCGGGGTCATCGGAAAATTCACGCGCCAGTCGTGCCATGTCTTCGCCCTTACGGATGCGCTCGTGCAACTCACGAATAACACGTTCCGCCTCTTCATTGTTGCGCAGGGTGGTCGGACGAATAAGGATGTGGCGCACCAGATATTGGTCCACCATCTGCTGATCGCCGCCGCGGCGATCAATCATCTTGAGAATATGAAAGCCGTTGCCGGCGCGAATCGGCCCGGCCAGTTCGCCGGCTTTCAGGTCGATCACAGCATTGGTAAACAGTGACGGCCACTGCGCGGCGGGACGCCAGCCGAGGTCACCGCCTTCCAGCGCTGATTGGCCATCAGAGAATTCAGTGGCCTGTGCGGCAAAATCAGCACCATTCCGCAGTCGGGTAACCACGTCTTCTGCTTTCTGTTCTGCCAGCTTCAGCTGATCAGCAGAGGCCCCCTCGGGGATTGCCACCATGATATGACCAAGACGAAATTCCGAGCTGAACAGTTGGCGCGCTTCTTCTGATTTGAGGAAGCGATCCAGCTCACCATCAGTGATGCGAACCCGCTGGCTGACACGCCGCTGACGTAGCTGATTGATGGCCATTTCCGTACGCAGCTGCTCGCGAAAGGCGGGCCAGTCGTAGCCTTCGCTGCGCAAGTGCTCGGCAAACTCGTCAAGGCTGTAACCGTTCTGCCGGGCAATACCGGTAAGAGAGTCATTCAGAGTGGTGTCGTCAATTTTGATGCCAAGGCGTTTGGCCTGATCAAGCTGAATCTGTTCCAGCACCATGCGTTCGAGAATCTGACTGCGGAGGATCTCGTCCGGTGGCACTGCTCTGCCTTCCACTTGCAGGTTGCGGCGAATATCCGCGACCCGGGCGTTGAGCTCGCTTTCCATAATGACGCTGTCGTCAACCACGGCAGCGATCCGGTCCAGCGATTGCAGGTCATCAGCAAATGCCAGCGCCGGCAACAACAGCGCCAGACAGAAAAATCGGATCATGGTGTTCTCCTGTAACCGGGGATGCCGCGTTCCAGCAGCGTGTCGACGGTGCCGCCGAAGCCGCCCAGACCAATCATCTGGATCTGCAGCAGTGTGGTCCGTTCTGCATCAAGAGTGGCGTCGCCATCACGATCACTCAGTTCACGCAGATTGATGAGGCGAATGCGCCAGCAGCAGTCGCGATATTCGACTCCGGAAATGTTCTCCAGAGACTGCCGCTCGCCAAGATCATGCAGCCAGCGACCTATCAGGCTCCAGTTGGGGTGGACCGGAATAATGGCGGCGAGTTCCGTTTGCCGAATGTCATCCTCCGGCCGGTACTGATAACCGGCATGAAGGTACAGGCGGCTGCGGTCGCTGTAACCGATTCGCAGGCCATTCTGCTCGCGGCGGTTTTTCTCAGAATTCCACTGGGATTCGGCAAACAGCGACCAGCGCTGGTCAAGTTGCAGGGTGGCATCGCCAATGATCGGACTCTGTCGCCGGGTGTTGTCCGGCAGGGCGATATTGCCGGATTCGACAATGCGATCCTGATAATGGAATTTCTGCGCGGCGCGCAGGATCAGCAGGTCATTACCACGTTGTGGATTACGGAACCGGGAAGTGACGCCGATGGTGCCGCTTTTCTCATCGCCAATGCGGTCATAACCGGTGAAGCGATTCTCCCGGAACAGGGTGTCCCAGGATGAGGTCAGGCGTCCGCTGTCAAAGTCAGGCAGATCAATCTGGTCTTGCTGTTCGATATGGTTGAGGAAAATGCGGGGTTCCAGAGTTTGCAGCAGTTGCCGGCCGGCAAAGCTGAACGGCCGCTCAAGGAACAGGCCAGTATCGAGGTTGGCTCCCCAGAGCGAGCGGGTGGGGGTATCCGATGGCAGAGTGTCCACGCCACTGAGCGAATAGGCAGTTTGATAAAAACGCAGCCGCGGGTGCAGGTAGCCCCACGGCTTTTCCAGTGGCACCGACAGCGCCGGCTGCAGGTGGATCCGTTGGCCACGGATGTCATCTGCCGCGACCACCGCGGTACGGTCAAAAACGGTGATGTCGCTGGTCCAGTCAAGCGTCAGCGGGCCGAGCAGGGGTTGCAGGCCGGCCAGATTCAGCTGAGGCAGCCGACGATAGGGCAGGTCATCATCCAGCAGGGTGGGGTCGATGGTCTGCCAGGCCTGCAGTCGGGCGAGGAAACGCCAGTGCCGGCCGAAGTATTCTGCCTGTCCTTCGCGTGGCAGATGTGTCAGCGCGGCGACTTCCAGCCCGGTATCGAGATCCTTGAAGTAAAAGTCATCGGAGACGTAGTTGACATCGGTGCTGAACAGCCAGCGGTCAAGGCTTCCGTCGTGATTCCAGCTGGCCACCATCCGGTCATCTTCGTTGAACAGCTTGTCTTCATGCAGCCATCCATAGACCAGATCACCCTGTCCCAGTTTGGTCAAATAGCGGAACTCCGTGTTCACGCCATTACCACGGCCATCAATATATCGCGGGGCGATGGTCGCGTCGGCCTGTGGATGCAGGTTCAGATAGAGCGGTTGGCTGACATCAAAGCCGCCGCTATCGCTGGTGCCGAAATCCGGGAATAGCAGGCCGGTTTTGCGTCGGTCATCAATCGGAAAGGTAATCCACGGCAGATACATGACCGGAATTTTTTCGACTTTGAGTACGACATGGCGGGCCTCGCCCCAGCCCTTGCCCTGATCCAGATCCAGCTCGCGGGCGCTGATTTTCCAGCCGTCCGAGTCGGGCGCACAGGTGGTGTAGCTGCCGCGCTCGACAATGATCTGCTCGCCGTGTTGCTCGATACGTTTGGCTTCACCATGTGCCTGTTGCGCGAAAAGAGCATAGCGCACATCAAGCAAGGTCGCCTCGCGGTTCTTCAGGTTGCCGGTCACGCTGTCAGCGCGGAAGCTGAGCTCACTGGTGTCCAGCAGAATATCGCCAGTGAGCTCGAACGCGCCGCTGGCCTGGTTATAAAGGGCGCGCTCGGCATGCAGCGAACGGCCCGGCTGCTCGATCAGTACATCGCCTTCCAGCAGGGCGTCGCCATCAAGCTGGAACTGGGAGCGATCGGCGCTGATCCGGGTGTCCCGGGAGGTCGGGCTGGTGGCCAGGTCCGGGTTGTAGAACATGCCGCTGCACCAGACCGGAATCGGCTTTTGCAGGGCCTTTGGCAAGGCGTCCATTTGTTCTCGGTTGACCCAGTTCAGATCGTCAGCCAGCACCGGGCCTGCCAGCAAAGCGGAAATCAGCAGGGCAGAGGTCGGGCGCAGTGGCATTCGCAATCCGGAACAGGTAAAAAGCCGGACGGCAGTTTACTGGATAGAGGGTGGCAATGCAGCCGGCGACAGAGGCAGGGCAGATCGGGGGTGAAAGTGGTCAGGATGAGCGCAAATCGGCGCTGGATGCATGGGTTTCCATGCAGATCGGCCAGCCGGTCAGTGGCCTGCCGGCGTCCGCAGATGCCTCGTTTCGGCGGTATTTTCGTTACAAATTCACCGATGGCGACGGCCTGCGC
>JBFHPX010000202.1:0-4558 GCA_041592575.1 Alcanivoracaceae bacterium | reverse complement strand
GCGGCATCGTCACCACAGAATCGTCCTACACCGACAACCCGACCGCTACCACCCGTGATCTGCTCGGCGTGGGCCAGAGCGAGGCGCGGGCCAGGGCCATGCGCCGTTACGTCAATCAGGGCATCGAATTCGAACCGCGTCGCCGCCAGGACATTGATCTGGTTTTTCTGGTCGCCAACCCCGGCCAGGCACGACAGCTGAAGCCGGCCTTGAACTTTCATTACGCCAGCGACTTGCCGGTGTTTGCCACCTCGCATATTTACGCCGGCGTCCCCGCACCGGACCGCGACACTGACCTGAATGGCGTTCGCTTTGTGGAGATGCCGTGGTTGCTGGAAAGTGGCTCGACACTGCACCAGGAAGCAGCCCGAGCCTGGCCGGATGGCCATGGCCGCTTTGAAAAACTGTTTGCCATGGGGGTCGATGCCTATCGTCTGCACGCTCGACTGGTGATGCTGGCCAGTGTGCCGGACAGTTTCCTCCCCGGCGTCACCGGACAGCTCAGCATGAATGAAAAGCGGGTGCTGGAGCGGCGCCTGAACTGGGCCTGGTTCCGCAAGGGCCAGCCTCAACGTATGCCGGTGGTGGCCGGCGCAACAACCAGCGGAGATGCAGGACATGGACGTGCTGCCAACATCGTGGCGCCGGCAACGCGGTGATCGGGCCGAACAGGCCGCAGAGAGCTGGCTCAATCGGCAAGGCCTGATCACTGTCACCCGTAACTGGCAATGCCGGATGGGTGAGATTGATCTGATCATGCGCGAGGAAGACATTCTGGTGTTTGTTGAGGTGCGTTTTCGCAGTGGTCAACAACACGGTGGCGCGGCGGCCTCGGTCGACCCACGCAAACAACGTCGACTGGTATCTGCCGCGCGACACTACTTGCGACTGCGCCCGGAAGCGGCACAGTATCGTTGTCGTTTCGACGTCATTGCAGCGACGCCAACCGATAACGGCGGCTTTGCCATGAACTGGATCGCCGGCGCCTTTTATGCTGAATAGCGTTATTGTCCTGAGCATCAGCGCCAACCCGGAGCAACGAACGCAATGAGTCTGAACCGCATCCGCGAACAATTCGCGGACAATATCGAACACAGCATGAAAGCAGCAGAGCTGCTGCCGGAGAGTATTTCGGCCGCCGGAGACATGCTGGTTGCGGCACTGCTGGACGGCGGCCGGCTGTATCTGTCCGGTCAGTCCACCGGCGCGGTGGTCGGCATGCATATGGCAGCCATGTTGCTCGGTAGCGAACAGGGATCACGCCCGGCGCTGCCGGCCCAATATCTGCAGGATCCGCAAAGCAGCGCATTATTGCGGGCGTTCGGCCAGCGTCACGACATCCTGCTACTGATCAACCCGGATCGCACTGTCGCCGAACCGCTGTTGCAAGCAGCTCGTGACCGGGATATGCGGGTTATTCTGATCTGTAGCCTTGAGTCAGCCCAGACGGCCAGCCTGATCAATGAACGTGATCTTTGCCTGATGCTGCCTGGCGAGCACACTACCCGACTTACCGAAACCGCACTTCTGGTCGCCCACGCACTATGCGACCATATCGAACAGCAACTGTTTGGAGACCTGATCTGATGACCGTTCTGCGTGCCAGCCTTACTAGCCTGTTGCTGTTGTCATTGACCGGCTGCGCCACTTTCATCGCACCGCTGTCAAATGAACCGATGGATCGCGAGCATGGCGAACGCACCTTTGGCGCCGTCATTGAGGATCAGGCGATTGAAACCAAGCTCCGGGTGAACCTGAAACGCGCCGGCGAGCCGTTGGCCAGTCAGCGTATCGTCGTGGTCAGCTTTAACGGACAGGTCCTGCTGGCCGGACAGGTCAGTTCAGATGCGATGCGGAAACAGGCCGGAGAGATAGCCGGAGCCATTCGTAACGTGGCCGACCTTCACAACGAACTGGTGGTATCTGGCAAGGTGTCGTTGCTTGCCCGGCTAAACGACAGCTGGCTGACGACCAAGGTCAAGACACGGCTGGCATTTGCCGGCGACGCACGCGCCTCGCGCACCAAAGTGGTCACCGAAAACGGAGTTGTTTACTTGCTCGGACTGATGACACGGCGAGAAGCGGACGCAGTGGTGGCTCAGGTACAGAAAACCTACGGCGTGCAGAAAATCGTCAAGATCATCGAGTACATCGACTAGATCTTGCGCCAAAGCGGGTCCACCGCTGTGGCCGGTGCGTTCACTTGACGATACGCAGACTGGGTCGACTGGTTTCATCGCCAGGATTGTTGTCATCCGGCTCTGGAGGCGGCGGGATCTCGTCGGCGGAAAACGCCATTCCCTGACCATTCTCGCGGGCATAAATTGCCAGCACCGCACCCACCGGCACCACCAGGTTACGGGGGACGCCGCCAAAGCGGGCCGAGAAGATGATTTCATCGTTCCCGGCGACCAACCCCTGCACCGCCCGCGGAGCAAGATTGAGAACAATCTGACCGTCCTGAACAAACTCCTGCGGCACACGGGTACCCGGATAATGGGCGTCTACCGCCAGATGCGGTGTCAGCCCGTTATCGCAGATCCAGTCATACATCGCCCGAATCAGATACGGACGATTCGGCGTCATTACAGTCATCAGCCGAGGTGGCGGATTTCCCGCTCTTTATCCGACAGACTGGCCTGGAACCCGTCGCGGTCAAACATGCGCTCGGCATAATCAAAAATAGCCTTGCACTGCTTGGCCGGCAGGTCGAGGCCCAGCGCCGGCAAGCGCCAAAGAATCGGCGCCAGCGCGCAATCCACCAGAGTGAACTCCTCATTCATGAAGAACGGCTTGTCGAGGAAAACCGGCGCAGTGGTAATCAGGCTCTCGCGCAACTCCTTGCGATGCTTGTTCAGCACGGCTTCCTTTTCTTCGCCCTTGAGAATGGTATCGACATGAATGCACCAGTCGCGCTCAATACGGTGAATCAACTGGCGGCTGGTGGCACGCGCCACCGGATATACCGGCAACAACGGTGGATGCGGGAAGCGCTCGTCCAGATACTCCATGATGACACTGGACTGGTACAGGCTCAGATCACGATCCACCAGCGTCGGCACTTCGTTGTACGGATTGAAGTGGGCAAGGTCTTCCGGCTTGTCGTGGTCTTCCACGTCCACGATATCCACGGTCACACCTTTTTCCGCCAGAACGATGCGGACACGGTGGCTGTAATGATCGCGTGGATTGGAGAAGAAGGTCATCGACGATCGTCTGGTCACGACACCCATTGTTGAGAACACTCCTGCAATTGCTGTAAAGAGAGAAGCAGGATAGCCGCCTGGCGACTACCCTGCTTCCCGAGTTGCTGCCCCGTCAGAGCACTGTTCAGTGGACGTCTTTCCAGTATTCCCTTTTCAGGAAGTACGCCGGCCAGAACAGAACAAACAGGAAAATCAGCACATAGACACCAAGACGTTCACGCTCCAGCTTGACCGGCTCGGAGGCATAGGTCAGGAAGTTGGTCAGGTCAGCCATGGCCGACTTGAACTTCTCCTCACCCAGCTCCTGCTCCAGACCTGCCATCACATGCGGCATGCCAACACTCGGGAAAACCTTGTTGTTGTAGCCATACGGACGGGTGTCATCCGGGTAGAAGCTTACCAGATAGGAGTACAACCAGTCCGGCGTACGCAGACGAGCGGTCAGGGTCAGATCCGGCGGTGCCGCACCAAACCACTGCTCGGCCTGTTTCGGGTCCATGCTGTTGGTCATGGTGTCGCCGATCCGTTCCGCAGTGAAGTTCAGGCTCTCCATCACCAGCTCGTGGGGAATACCGAGATCATCCGCCATGCGCTCATAGCGCAGATATTTTGCCGAGTGGCAGCCCATGCAGTAGTTAACGAACAGCTTGGCACCATTCTGCAGGGATACGCGATCCTTCAGGTTGATCGGCGCACTGACCACATGCTCATTGTTACCGCCAGCAGCAAACGCCAGAGCCGGCAGGCAGAACAGGATAACAGCAAGCTTTTTCATCAGTGACCTCCCATCGTGACGCGCTCAGGCACCGGTTTCGACTTCTCGAAACGATGAACGAACGGCAGCACCACCACGAAGTATGCGAAGTAGTACAGCGTGCCGATCTGCGCAATCGCAGTCTTCAGCGGCGAGCCCGGCTGGGTGCCGAGGTAACCCAGCACCAAGAAGTCGATGGCGAAGATGGTCATGGCAATCTTGCTCAGCCAGCCTTTATAGCGAATCGACTTGACCGGATGACGGTCGAGCCACGGCACCACAAACAAAATGGCAATGGCGCCGCCCATGGCAAACAGCCCCCAGGTTTTCGCCGGGAAGATGAAATCGATGGTGGTCGCACGCAGCATCGCGTAGTACGGGCCGTAGTACCACACTGGGGCAATGTGCTCAGGGGTCTTCAGCGGGTTGGCCGGCTCGAAGTTCGGACGCTCAATGAAGTAACCGCCGCCATCCGGGAAGAAGAACACGATCACAGCGAACACCATCAGGAACACGATGATGCCGGCCAGATCTTTCACGGTGTAGTAGGGGTGGAAAGCAATGCCGTCTACCGGAATGCCGTTCTCATCCTTGTTCT
>JBFHPX010000201.1:0-4653 GCA_041592575.1 Alcanivoracaceae bacterium | reverse complement strand
TCGCCAAGCACGCTGCGATAGGCGGCCCAGAGAAAGCGGGCCGGCATCTGGAAGCGCTGCGCGGCACTGATGCCGCAGGCATCATCGCCAGCCAGTTTCAGCTTCAGCCACTGGGCCATGCCGTTTGACTGAACCAGAAAGATCTCGTCCTCCAGTGGCGCCAGCGGATGTTCGCTGAGCCACTGCACGGTCAGGTCGGTCAGGGTTTCCAGATGATTGGCATGGATAACGGCTAGGCCGGACTGCATGTAAGGCGCTCTCCCTGATGGCTGCGGCCAGTCTGCATGAACATGAAGACAGAATCTGTCGGCAAGGCTGCAGCAGCATGGTAACTGCTGAAACACTGCTTGGACACGGCACAGCCCGCCCGGCGCTGGTACAATGCCGGCCCCGTCACTGTTCTGGCATAGGCATGAGTATCAACTGGTTTCCCGGCCACATGAGCAAGGCCACCCGTGAGATCCGGGAAATGTTGCCGAAGGTGGACCTGGTCATCGAGATCGTCGATGCCCGTCTTCCCTACAGCAGTGCCAACCCGGTGCTGGCAGCGCTGCGCGCCGGCAAGCCCTGCCTGAAGCTGCTGAGCAAGGCCGATCTGGCGGACCCGACGGTGACACGGCAGTGGCTGGAACATCTGGAAAAGGACCCGGCGGTACGGGCGCTGGCAATCAGTACCCGAGAGCCGGAGAAGATCCGTCGGCTCGCGGACCTCTGTCGACGCATGCCCGGCGTCAAGGCGGACGCCACCGGCAATGTCACCGCGTTGATTGCCGGTATTCCCAACGTCGGCAAGTCGACCCTGATCAATACCCTGGCCGGTCGGCAAATCGCCAAGGCCGGCAATGAGCCGGCCGTCACCAAAGGGCAGCAGCGCATTGATCTGCGTGATGGGCTGGTGCTGATTGATTCGCCAGGGATCCTCTGGCCGAAGATCGACAACGTCAATAGTGGTTATCGGCTGGCACTGTCCGGTGCCATCAAGGCCACCGCAATGCAGGAAGATGACGTGGCGATGTTCGCCGCAGAGTATTTCCTGCAAGCCTACCCACAGTTGCTGCGCGAGCGTTTCCGGCTGGAACTGTTGCCGGACAGCGCCATCGAACTGCTCGAAACCATTGGCCGCCAGCGTGGCTGTCTGGGCAGTGGTGGCCATGTGGATTTTGATCGGGTGGCAACCTTGCTGATCAATGAATTCCGCAGCGCGACGCTCGGTGTGATTTCGCTGGAAACACCGGAGATGGCATTGGTCGAGGAAGCACAGGTGCAGTTGCTGCGTGAACAGAAAGCCGCAGAGAAGGAAGCAGCAGACAAGGCCCGCAAACAGGCCTTCAAAGAGAAACAGTCACGTTGACGCCGTCGATCGACCGCTCCTGCCGCGGGTATCATTGCTTGTGCAGGTGTTAAATCAGTTTTATGGGAGATGTAATGTTTTACCGTTTTCTTGCCGTTGCCCTGATCATTTTCTGGCAGTCCTCCGCACACGCCATTTCCAATATCGAAAGCCAGCGCCCCGGTCCGCCGCCGGAAGGCTGGAGCGGCAATCTCGAATTTAGCGCCAGCGGCAAATCCGGCGATGTCGATGAAGATCGTTACGGCCTTGGCGGCCGTCTCACGTTTCAGCGTCAACGCAATACCGTATTCGGCGTGCTTTCGGCTGCCGAGGCCAAAACCCAGGGGGTAAAAAGTGCGGACGAATCCTTTGCCCACCTGCGCTGGATTCACCAGCGTAGCGAGCGAGTGGCGATCGAGAGTTTTGTCCAGTTTCAGCAGAACGAGTTTTCCAATCTGCTGGCGCGCTATCTGGCCGGTGGTGGCGGCCGCTTCCGGTTACTGTCCCGCGCCGAAGACTACACCCTGTATTTCGGGCTTGGAGCTTTTCACGAGTGGGAAGAGATCGATCTTGGCACCTTCGCCGAGGATCATCGGGTCTGGCGCATCAATCAGTATCTTTCATATCAACAACGGTTGAATGAGCAGGTTAACTGGTTTGCTACAGCCTACTTCCAGCCCGCCTTCGGTGACGCCGATAACCATCGTGCCTTGCTGGATACCGGTTTGCAGGTGCGCCTGAACGGACACCTCAGTCTGCGTCTGGCCTACAACCTTCGCCATAACAGCGAGCCACCGCAAAACCTGCTGGCCACCCCGGTGATTGACCGGGAAAAAACCAATACCCAGTACACCACTTCGCTGCGCTACGAATTCTGATGCACTGGTCAATCAATAGTGCTGCTTGAGCCAGCCGCTGATTTCTTCTGTCACTTCATCACGGCACAGGTCATTGAGAATCTCATGCCGGCCGCCGACAAACTGGCCAAAGGTCAGGTCAGCGACCCCGGCCTTGTGCAGTGCCTTGTACAGCGCCGGCATGCCCTTGCCGTTGCCGCTCATGGGATCACTGTCGCCGCCGATCAGTAGCGTGGGCACCGACGCAGGCAGCTTTTTCAGCGACGTCGCTGCATCCACGTCAACCAGTGCACTGATCAGGTCATGCCATAGCTGGGTGCTGCAGTCATGGCCACACCAGGGGTCGCTGATGTACTTGTCGACTTCGGCGTTAACCCGGCTTAGCCAGTCGAAAGCGGTGCGCCGATACGGGATCTTTTTCGCGAAGGCATCAAAGGTCAGGGCGCTGATCAGCTTGCTGTGGCCCCGTGGGCCGTTATGCCAGCGTGCCAGCTTGATCGGCAGCAGTGCCAGCCTCCACAGCCAGGGTGCCTTGAAGTCGCTGCCGCAGAGGATCAGACCGTCAATCTGGCGGCCATGGTGCTGGGCGTATGCCAGCGCGATAAAGCTGCCCATGCTGTGGCCAGCCAGAATCAGCGGCTTTCTCGGGTGGCGGTCGCGGACATCGGCCAGCACGCTGGAGACATCACTGAGCACCAGGTTCCAGCCCTCGTTATCGGCAAAGTGGCCTCGTATTTCAGTATCGCTGACGCTGGCGCCATGGCCGCGATGGTCCGGTGCATACAGGTGCCAGCCGGCGGCGTTGAGGACTTTGGCCAGTGGCGCATAACGGGCTGCGTGTTCCGCCATGCCGTGCAGCCAGACCACGGCACCCTGATCACCGGTGTCGGATTTCCAGCACTGAAGGGCAATGCGGTGGCCGTCGTTCGCGCTCAGGTATTCAAGGGTCATGCATCACACTCCTTTTGATGCGGCATTGTATCAGTCCGATGTAATCGGTAACCCGGCAAATATAGACAGTTGTTCACCGGGGATGACCGATCTGGTCCGCCGCCGCTGCATCCGGCTCAGCCTGGCCAGGAGATGGTCAGCAGATAAACGGGGGTGCGCCGCGCTTTATCTAACCATATGATTTTATTGATCATTCATGCCATGAATGACGGATATATCAAATATCAATTTCGCTTATAAAAATCCCCGGCCTAGAATGCGCGCCTCACCGTCCCGGGGCCGGAATCCGGCACGCCCGCCACGGTGGTGTCACCCTCAACCAAAGGACCAGACCATGTCATACAGCAAAGACGTCGAATCCCTCGCCAAGGTCGTCAAGGCCAACAAGACCTGGCAGGCGATTAACCCCGAGTCCGCCGTACGTATGCGCCTCCAGAACCGTTTCAACACCCATCTGGACATCGCCAAGTACAACGCAAACATCATGCGTGCAGACATGGCTGCCTACGACAAGGACTCCTCCCAGTACACCCAGTCGCTGGGTTGCTGGCACGGCTTCATCGGTCAGCAGAAGCTGATTTCGATCAAGAAGCACTTCGGCTCCACCAAGCGTCGCTACCTGTACCTGTCCGGCTGGATGGTGGCTGCCCTGCGCAGCGAGTTCGGCCCGCTGCCGGACCAGTCCATGCACGAGAAGACCAGCGTTGCTGACCTGATCCGCGAGCTGTACACCTTCCTCAAGCAGGCTGATGCGTGGGAACTGAACCACCTGTTCCGTGACCTGGACGCTGCACGCGCCAAGGGCGACGCCAAGGCAGAAGCTGACATCATCAACAAGATCGACAACTTCGAAACCCACGTTGTACCGATCATTGCCGACATCGACGCTGGTTTCGGTAACGCTGAAGCCACCTACCTGATGGCCAAGCAGATGATTGAAGCCGGTGCCTGCTGTATCCAGATCGAGAACCAGGTATCTGACGAGAAGCAGTGTGGTCACCAGGACGGCAAAGTCACCGTTCCGCACGCTGACTTCCTTGCCAAGATCAACGCGGTTCGCTACGCGTTCCTGGAGCTGGGCGTGGACAACGGCGTTATCGTTGCCCGTACCGACTCGCTGGGCGCTGGCCTGACCAAGCAGATCGCCGTAACCAATGAGCCGGGCGACCTGGGCGACCAGTACAACAGCTTCCTCGACGGCGACTACATCACCAGCGCTGACGACATCCAGAATGGCGACGTGGTCATCAAGGCCAACGGCAAGCTGCTGAAGCCGAAGCGTCTGGCCTCTGGCCTGTTCTGCTTCAAGGAAGGCAGCGGTATCGACCGTGTTGTTCTCGACTGTATCACCAGTCTGCAAAACGGTGCCGACCTGCTGTGGATCGAAACCGAGAAGCCGCACGTTGGTCAGATCGCCGAAATGGTTAACCGCATCCGCAAAGTGGTGCCGGACGCCAAGCTGGTTTACAACAACAGCCCGTCCTTCAACTGGACCCTGAACTTCCGTCAGCAGGT
>JBFHPX010000200.1:0-4655 GCA_041592575.1 Alcanivoracaceae bacterium | reverse complement strand
GTGTCAGGGCATGGTGCTCAAGGACGGCTCGAAGATGTCAAAATCGAAAGGCAACACCGTCGACCCGCAGGAGCTGATCGAACAGTACGGCGCCGACACCGTGCGTCTGTTCATCATGTTTGCCGCGCCGCCGGAGCAGTCACTGGAATGGAATGACGCCGGCGTTGAAGGTGCCAACCGTTTCCTCAAACGCCTGTGGCGTCTGGTTTCCGAACATGTTGAACAGGGCCCGGTGGCAACGCTGAACACTGCATTGCTGAGTGATGACGCCCGGACGCTGCGCCGCAAGACCCACGAAACCATTGCCAAGGTCAGCGACGACATGAGCCGTCGCCTGACATTCAACACGGCGATTGCAGCGGTCATGGAGCTGTGCAACGACATCAGCCGGTTTGAAATAGCCAACCAACAGGACCACGCCGTGCGTCATGAAGCGCTGAACAGCGCCGTGCTGCTGCTGGCGCCGATGGTGCCGCATATCAGCCACAGCCTGTGGCTGGCTCTGGGGCATGAGAGCGCCGTCGTCAATCAGCCATGGCCAGCCGTGGATGACAGCGCACTGGTCAGGGATTCCATCGAACTGGTGGTGCAGGTGAACGGCAAGGTTCGGGCGAAACTTGATGTCCCGGCCAGCCTTGATCGTGACGGCATCGAGAAACACGCCATGTCAGCGCCGAACGTGCAACGTTTTCTCGAAGGCGTGACGGTCCGCAAGGTCATTGTAGTACCGGGCAAGCTCATCAACATTGTGGCCAGCTGATGCGTATTCTGGTTCTGCTCGTTTGCATCAGTCTGTCAGCCTGTGGCTGGCAGTGGCGCGGCCAAAGCGAGCCGTTGCGATTCGATGTGGTGTCGCTACGCGGTGCCGAAGCACGCACTCGCTACGATATTGAAGCCGCATTGCTGAAGCGCGATGTGCTGGTGTCCGACAGCGCACCGATCATTCTCCAGCTCAGTCGGGAGCGCTGGTGGAAACGCACACTGGTGGTGGACAATCAGGGTCGCTCCGCTGGCATTGAACTGCGCTACACAATTCAGTGGCAGTTACTCGATCAGGCTGGCCCGCCACTGACACCGAAACGGGAAGTGCTGCTGACCCGGGTCTATCAGGTGGACCCGACCAACGCACTGGCCACCAGTGACGAGGATAGACTGACCCGGGAAATGATGCGCCGTGAAGCCGCCGAGGTGCTGATGCAGCAGCTCAGCGCCGAAAGCCGGCAGCTGAAACCCATCGAAGCAGATGGGGCGCCCTGAACCATGCAGCTGCGCGCCGAGCAACTGGGCAAACATCTCGGGCAATCGTTGCTGCCGGCCTATCTGGTGGCGGGCGACGAGCCCTTTCAGCTCGGTGAATGTACCGACCTGATTCGCCTGCAGGCTCGCAGCGCCGGTTTTGAGGATCGCCAGACCTTTACCGTGGCAGACCGCTTTGACTGGCACGAAGTGCTCAACGAAGCCCAGAGCATGGGCCTGTTCGGTGGCCGCAAATTGCTCGAATTGCGGCTTGGTGAAAAACGCCCCGACAAGGAAGGCTCGGCGGTACTTTGCAAGCTGCTTGATAATCCGCAGCCGGACATCCTGCTACTGATCAGTGCCAGCAAACTCGACCGGCGGCGCGATGTCGGCAGCAAGTGGGTCAGTGCCGTGGACATGGTCGGCGCCGTGATCGATATCTGGCCGATCGACGCCAGCCGACTGCCGCGCTGGATTGAACAGCGCTGCCAGCTCAAAGGCGTGCAGATCCAGAGCGACGCCGTCACCCTGCTCAGCGAGCTCAGCGAGGGCAATGCACTGGCATGCGCTCAGGAGATCGACAAGCTGGCCCTGCTGTTTCCGGATCAACCAATAGGCGTCAATGAAATCCAGCAGAGCGTTGGCGACTGCAGCCGGCACAGTATTTTTGATCTGACCGACGCGCTCAGCCGAGACCCTGCCAGAGCCCTGCGGATTCTTGATGGCTTGCGCGCCGAAGGCACCGATGAAGTGCAGATTCTCTGGGCACTGGCCCGCGAGGCACGGATCTTCGAGGCTTTTGTCAGTGGCCACGGCAGTAGCCAGCGACTGCCACAACAGAAGGCCGTTGAAGCGGAGCGCCACGCGATCCGCCTTGGCCTGCCTGTCATTGGTGCAGCACTGGCACTGGCAGCCCGGGTTGATCAGACCATCAAGGGTATGCGCCCCGGTGATGCCGCCAGCGGCAACACCGCGCTGGCGCTGAAGCTGGCCGGCCAACCGCTACCGGCAATCTTCGAGCATCTGTAACTCAGGCTGCTCGCGGCCCGGATATCTGTGTTAACTTCACTCCGAACAAGTACTGAACAGGAAGCTGGCCATGTACAGGATCGTTTTTCGCGGCAAGGTGCGCGACGGCCATCAGGCCGAGTCGGTGCGCGAGCAGCTGGGAAAGCTGTTCCGTATCGAAGACAGTGAACGACTCGACAAGCTGTTCAGCGGCAGCCCGGTCACCATTAAAAAAAGCCTTGATGAAGCTGGTGCTCGCAAATATCTCGCCGCATTGGAAAAGGCCGGCGCCGAGGTCGAAGTGGAGCCGCCTCTTCCCGACGCAAACGAGGATCTGGCCGATTTCGCCGATTTCCCCAGTATGCCAAGCGCAGATCAGGACCTCAGCTTCCAGACCGTGATGCAGTCCTTTTCCAATGAAGCGCCGCTGGCGCAGGAACCGGGACAAGCGGATGAAACTATGGCAGATGACGAACCGGACATGCCTCCGACCCGTCGCGCCTGGTGGCCCCTGGCAGCGGGCGCCGGCGCGGCACTGGTGGTTGCCGCCGGGTTTATTTTCTGGCCGACCGGGCCGGCGCCATTAAGCCCGGCTCAGCAAGCCAATATGGAGCAACTTTTTTCCATCGCCGGCGAAGGCTCCGATGAGGAATTCCGCAAAGCCATTGCCGATGTTGACGACCCGGACCTGCTGAGCGCCCTGTATGAATTACGCGAGGCGATGCAGTCGATAGAGGACATTCCCACCGATGACCCGATGCCGGAGTTCGACATGGAAGCCCTGCGCGCCCTTGCCGAGAACAGCAGTGACGCCGAGTTCGACGCTGCGGTGCAGGCTGAGGCTGACGTCGATGCCCGGCGCATTCTGCTGGAATTGCGTGCCCAGCGCGGCAGTTCAGGCGCCGACTCCAGCGAATAATTTTGGCCCGACGGGACCCGGCCGGTGCCCGGCACTGGCCGCATCATCCTGATTCCGGTTGATCGCAACCACACCCGATTTCAGAGATCAGCTCACTATGTCCGCTCCCAGCCCCGACACCTCATCCATCAGTTTCACCGCGCTCTATACCGGTCACGTCTGGTATGCCAACGGTCTTTCGGCGCCGGCCTTCCATACCCGCCGCGGCAGCGTGTTCTATCATGCGCTGGCACCATTCGAGTATGTCGGTGGCAAGCTTGCCGGCGGCAATATCCGCACCTTTCTGCTGCAGCGCCATCATCTGATTGATCACCTGGTCCGTGATGCCATTGAACAGCGTGGCGTCAGGCAAGTACTGGAGATTGCCTGCGGCCTGTCACCACGTGGTTACCGTTTCCGCCAGCAGTATCCGGATCTGAAATATGTGGAAGCCGATCTGCCGGACATGGCGGCCCGCAAGCACCGCCTGCTATCAGCACAGCAATGTCTGAACGATATGCACAGAGTGGTGCCCCTGAATATTTTTTCTACCGATGGCGTCGACGCGATGGAAACCATCGCTGACAAGTGTTTTGACCGCAGCCAGCCACTGCTGGTGATTACCGAAGGGCTGGTAAATTACTTCTCGCTGGAAAGCATCAGTCCATTCTGGCAACGGCTACAGGAAATGCTCTCCGGCTATGCTGGCGGCACTTACCTGACCGACAACTATCCACTGTTCCACGATCACCCCTTCCATCGCACCATGAAAACCCTCGGCGGCATGCTTGGTGCGGCGTCGCGCAGTCAGGTCAGCTTCCACTTCGGCAGCGATCAGGAAACCGCATCGCACTTCAGTGAGCTTGGCTTTGCCAGCGTCACCGTCCACAACCCGAAGGATTTCTATCAGCAGCTGCCCATTCCACAAAGCCGCGGCAACCCGTTCGTCCGGGTGATCGAGGCGCGGACCTGATCAGTCTCCGGGCCGCCAGCCGTTGGTAATCGGATAGCGTCGATCCTTGCCAAAGGCCCGGCGCGTAACCCTCGGACCAATGGCGGACTGGCGACGCTTGTACTCATTGCGATCCACCATTCGCACCACACGATACACAGTGTCACGATCAAAGCCGGCACGGATGACTGCCTCGGCACTGTAGTCCTGTTCCACGTACAGCTCGAGAATGGCATCAAGCAAATCATAATCCGGCAATGAATCCTGATCTTTCTGATCCGGCGCCAGTTCCGCAGACGGCGGCCGCTCGATGACCCGGCGCGGAATGACGTCCTGACCGGCCTTGCGATTACGGTACTCCGCCAGCCGGTACACCCAGGTTTTCGGCACGTCCTTGAGAACGTCAAAGCCGCCAGCCATATCGCCATAAAGTGTTGAATAGCCCACCGCCACTTCGCTTTTGTTACCTGTGGTCAGCACCAGCTGCCCGGTCTTGTTCGACAGCGCCATCAGCAACACGCCACGGCAGCGTGCCTGCAGGTTCTCCTCCGTGGTATCTGC
>JBFHPX010000199.1:0-4724 GCA_041592575.1 Alcanivoracaceae bacterium | reverse complement strand
CCCGCCATGACCGCGACAGCCTTCATCACATGGCAATGGAAGTGCAGGGCGCTCGCACGCAGGCCGACTCCCTGCGTCTTGGGCTGTCACGGCTTGAAGTCCAGACTCAGCAGCTGACCGAGCGCAAGGCAGCCATCGAGGCACAGCTTGCCGACGGCGATGATCCGGCCCGCGAACTGGCCATGCAGCTGGAGGAAAAGCTCGAAGCCCGTCTTGAGGCCGAGCAGAGCATGCAGACTGTGCGGCGTGAACTGGAAACCATCGACCATGAGGTGCGCGGTCTGGATGGTCGTCGCCAGCAGTACGAGCGCGAGTCCCAGGAAATTCGCGGCAAGCTCGACAACAAGCGGATGCAGTGGCAGGAAATCAAGGTCCGCCGCAGCACCGTGCAGGAGCAGCTGGCCGAGCAACAGTTTGATCTGGACACCGTGCTGGCCAATCTGCCAGAAGATGCCGAGGAGCAGAGCTGGTCGCAGGAACTGGAGCAGATCTCCCAGCGTATTTCCCGTCTTGGCCAGATCAATCTGGCGGCGATTGACGAGTATCGCCAGCAGTCGGAACGAAAAGAGTATCTCGACCGTCAGAACGCCGATCTTGAAGATGCGATGAAGACGCTGGATAACGCGATTCGCAAGATTGATCGCGAGACCCGGACCCGTTTCAAGGAGTACTTCGACCGCATTAACCACGGCTTGCAGGAGCTGTTCCCGAAAGTATTCGGCGGCGGTCATGCCTATCTGGAGCTGACCGGCGAGGATTTGCTCGATACCGGCGTCACTATCATGGCGCGGCCACCGGGCAAGCGGAACAGTACCATCCACCTGTTGTCTGGTGGTGAGAAGGCGTTGACCGCATTGTCGCTGGTGTTCTCGATCTTCCGCCTGAATCCGGCACCGTTCTGTATGCTCGACGAGGTCGATGCGCCGCTGGATGATGCCAACGTGGGTCGCTTCTGTAATCTGGTTCGCGAGATGTCGCCGGTGGTGCAGTTTATCTTCATCACCCACAACAAGATCGCGATGGAGATGGCTGACACCCTGATGGGGGTGACCATGCACGAGCCTGGTTGCTCACGTCTGGTGGCGGTGGATGTGGATGAAGCGGCGGAAATGGCTACGGCCTGATCGTGCTGAATCGTGACAAAAAAACGGGCTGTACCGACAAACAGAATCTGAGAGGGACAGGCAGTGGGGCTTGAAACGCTGATCGTCATTCTGGTGATCCTGATCATTGGCATTCTTGCCGATGGTGTCCGGCGCATGCTGAAGGAGCGCAATAGCCGTCTGCATCTGCGTATAGATCCGAAAGCAAAGGAGCTGGCAAAGCAGCCCTACGACGATGCCAATCCGGAGTTGCCGTCGGGTGGAGCAAGGCCGATACCGCGCAGCGGCGCCCAGAAGACGCCGGTGCCAAAACCGGTGCCTGTCACTCAGCGCCGTCAGGCTCCGGGGCTGGGTAATATCGCCGGCACGGTAAAGACACCGAAGGTTCCGCCTCTGGTGATGGAGCCGGAGGAAGAAAGCAGGCCGCCTGTGACCGAGGCGGTGCAGGTGGATCTGTTTCAGGAGCCCGAGCCCACTGCTGCGGCGGCGCAGCCGCCGGCAGTCGAGCCGGAACCGCAGCCGTCAGCCGAGCCCGCCGCCGCGCCGCCGAGCCATGAAACGGCGTCACGGCGTGCGGCGCCCGAACTGCTGGAAGTGGTTGTCATGCACATGGGTACTCCGGCGGCCAATGCCATGCCCGGCCGTGATCTGTTGCAGGCGCTGCTGGAGCAGGGCATGCGTTACGGCGACATGAATATTTTCCATCGTCATCAGGCCCGGAACGGTCGCGACGAGCTGCAGTTTTCCATGGCCAATGCGCTGGAGCCGGGCACCTTCGACATCGACACCATGGAAGCCCAGTCTTTCCGTGCGGTGACTTTCTTCCTGAAAATGCCGGGGCCGACCAATCCCGGCGAGGCGCTGGAGCGGATGATCAAGACCATTCGCCATCTTGGCGACCGCTTCGGCGGCGAGGTGCGCGACGACCAGCACAGTGCGTTAACCCAGCAGACCATTGAGCACATGCGTGAGCGGGTGCGAGACTTTGAACGACGTTCGCGGGTGGCCGGTGTCTGAGACGGTTGCCAATCAGGCTCGCCGGCTGCGCGAACAGCTGTCTGACTGGAGTTACCGCTACTACGTCCTCGATGAACCGGCGGTACCGGACGCCGAGTACGATCGCGTGTTTCGCGCCCTGCAACAGCTTGAACAGCGACACCCGGAACTGATTAGCGCTGATTCGCCAACCCAACGCGTTGGTGACCGGCCGCTCGCCGGTTTCTCCGAAGTGGTTCACGAAGTGCCAATGCTGTCCCTGGACAACGCGTTCAGCGATGACGAATTGATTGCGTTCGACCGGCGCGTACGTGAGCGACTTGGGCAAGACGATCCGATCGTGTATGTCGCCGAACCCAAGCTTGATGGTCTGGCGGTCAGTCTGCTCTACCAGCAGGGTGAATTGGTCCGTGCCGCTACCCGCGGCGATGGCGCCACCGGCGAAGATATCACCGCCAACATACGTACCCTCCGTTCAGTGCCGCTGCGCTTGCGTGGCAAGGTGCCGGCGTTGCTGGAAGTGCGCGGTGAAGTGATCATGCCGCACGACGGCTTTGAGGCCTTGAATGCGCGCCAGAGTGATGCCGGGCAGAAGCTGTTTGCCAATCCGCGCAACGCTGCCGCGGGCAGTCTGCGGCAACTGGATTCCCGCATTACCGCCCGCCGGCCGTTGGAGTTTTACGGATACAGCATCGCCCGAATTGAAGGCGAGGCATTGCCGGCCTCACACATGGACGGCCTTGAACATTTGCGTGATCTCGGCCTGCGGGTCAACGCGCTGGTGCGTCGCTGCGAGGGTGTTGAGGCGTTGCTGGCGTTTTATCGCGAGGTCATGGAGGCGCGTCAGGCACTTGGTTATGACATTGATGGTGTGGTTTACAAGGTTGACGATCTGGCTCGTCAGCAGCAGCTCGGTTTTGTTTCCCGGGCGCCGCGCTGGGCCATTGCGCACAAGTTTCCTGCCCAGGAAGAGTTGACCACACTGCGTGATGTCGAGTGGCAGGTAGGTCGTACCGGTGCACTGACGCCGGTGGCAAGGCTGGAGCCGGTGTTTGTTGGTGGCGTCACGGTCAGCAATGCGACGCTGCACAACGCCGATGAGATCGAACGGCTCGGCCTGCATATCGGCGACACCGTAATCGTGTTGCGCGCCGGCGATGTGATTCCGAAAGTCTCTGCAGTGTTGCCGGAACGACGCCCGGCGGATGCCAGGCCAATCGTCATTCCGTCTGTGTGCCCGGTATGTGGCAGTGAGGTTTTTCGCGCCGAGGGTGAGGCCGTTACCCGCTGCACCGGCGGTCTGATCTGTGCTGCCCAGCAAAAGGAAGCGGTGCGCCACTTTGCTTCACGTCGAGCCATGGATATCGAAGGGCTCGGCGAGCGGCTGGTTGAAGTGTTGGTGGATGAGAAGCTGATCGGCAACGTTGCTGATCTTTATCATCTGAAAGCAGAGCAGGTGGCATCGCTGGAACGGATGGGCGAAAAATCCGCTGCCAATCTGGTTGACGCGATCGAGCACAGCAAGCAGATCGCATTGCCCCGGTTTTTGTTTGCGCTTGGTATTCGCGAGGTTGGCGAGGCCACGGCATTGGCTCTGGCAAACCATTTCGGTAGTCTGCAGGAAATCATGTTGGCGGATGAGGCGGCATTTTTGCAGGTTGCTGATGTTGGTCCGGTGGTGGCAAGTCATCTGACGCATTTTTTTGCCGAACCACACAATCAAGAGGTGATTGCACGGCTGCTTGAGGCCGGTGTATCGCCGAGCGAATCAGAACCGCAGAAGCCGGAAACATTGCCTCTGCACGGCCAGACCTGGGTGCTCACCGGCACGCTTGAGCAGCTCACCCGCGATGAGGCCAAGGCAGCATTGCAGCAACTGGGGGCCAAGGTGGCTGGCTCTGTGTCGGCAAAAACCAGTATGGTGATTGCAGGTGAGGCAGCCGGGTCCAAGCTGGATAAGGCGCAGTCCCTCGGTATTGCCATCGAGAACGAGACCTTTCTGCTGAAGGTCCTGACAGAGCATGGGGCCTTCCCCGGGAGCGGATGATGACCAGACTGATGACGTTGTTGCTGATGACCACGCTATTGTCAGCCTGTGCATCGCAGCCGTCCAATGTTCATGACATCTGCGCGATCTACGATGAAAAGGGTGGCTGGTTCAATAACTGGTACCGTTACGGCAAGAAGGTGGAAAAGGAATTCGGGGTGCCACCGCATATCACCATGGCTACCATCTGGAAGGAGTCCACGTTCCAGGCGCGAGTGAAACCACCGCGAAAAAAATATCTCGGGTTTATTCCTGGTCCTCGTCCCTCCGATGCCTATGGTTATCCGCAGGCGCTGAAGTCGACCTGGCGCTGGTATCGAAATGAAACCGGTCGCTCCGGCGCCAAACGGCAGAAGTTCAAGGATGCCATCCATTTTGTCGGCTGGTATCACGATCAGAGCCATCGCAAGAATCGGGTGGCCAAAACGGATGCCTATAATCTCTATCTGAATTACTATCTCGGTCACGGTGGCTTTGCCCGGGGCGCGGCGGCGGGTAATGCCCATGCGCGGGAAGCCGCGCGCCGGGTGGCGGCACAGGCGGATAAATATCGCGCACAACTGGCCAGATGCAGGGGT
>JBFHPX010000198.1:0-4736 GCA_041592575.1 Alcanivoracaceae bacterium | reverse complement strand
GCGCTGAGCTTCCCCGGAAGGGATAACACCACCTCTGTCCGCACAATCTCTCAGTGCTGGTTCTGAAAAAATCAGGCGGTTTCCTTAAACAACTCCCGGCCGATCAACATCCGCCGAATCTCACTGGTCCCGGCGCCAATCTCATACAACTTGGCATCGCGCAAGAAACGCCCGGTGGGGTAGTCATTGATATAACCATTCCCGCCCAGCACCTGAATCGACTCCAACGCCATCCTGGTAGCACTCTCCGCACAGTACAGAATCGCGCCGGCGGCATCCTTGCGGCTGGTCTCGCCGCGGTCACAGGCCCGTGCCACTGCATACAGGTAGGCACGGCTGGTGTTCAGCATCACATACATGTCCGCCAGCTTGCCCTGCATCAGCTGGAATTCACCAATCGCCTGACCAAACTGCTTGCGCTCGTGCACATACGGTACCACCACATCCATGCAAGCCTGCATCAGGCCGACACAGCCGCCGGACAGGACAGTGCGCTCGTAATCAAGGCCGCTCATCAATACCCGCACGCCATCGCCTTCCTTGCCAAGAATATTCTCTGCCGGCACCTTGCAGTCCTCGAATACCAGCTCGCAGGTGTTGGAGCCGCGCATGCCGAGCTTGTCGAGTTTCTGGGCGCGGGAAAAACCGGGAAAGTCACGCTCGACAATAAACGCGGTCATGCCGCGCGGTCCCGCCTGCAAATCGGTCTTCGCGTAAATCACATAGGTGTTGGCGTCCGGGCCGTTGGTAATCCACATCTTGTTGCCGTTTAACACATAGTGATCGCCATGACGGTCGGCGCGCAGTTTCATGCTGACCACGTCGGAACCGGCGCCCGGTTCACTCATCGCCAGTGCGCCGACATGCTCGCCGCTGACCAGCTTGGGCAGATATTTGCCGCGCTGGGCATCGTTGCCGTTCAGCCAGATCTGGTTCACGCAGAGATTCGAATGGGCGCCGTAGGACAGGCCCACTGAAGCCGACGCGCGGGAGATTTCCTCGGTGACAATAGTGTGGGCCAGATAGCCAAGGCCGGTGCCGCCGTATTCCTCGCCCACGGTAATGCCGAGCAGGCCCATGTCACCCATTTTCCGCCACAGCTCCATCGGGAACTGGTTGGAGCGGTCGATCTCGGCGGCACGCGGGGCGATCTCGTTGTCAGCAAAAGCGCGGACGCTGTCGCGCAGGGCATCAAGGGTTTCGCCGAGATCATGGTTGAGGGACGGGAAGCTCATGGTGGTCTCCGATTATTTGAGGGACTCGAGGCAGCGCTGCTCAGCCTCGTCCAGTTCCAGTTGCATCACTTCAATGTCGCGTAATTGCTGGCTGAGCTGGGCGCGACGTTCATGGATCTTGGCCAGCAGCGCTTCGATCTGGGCACGGTTGGCGTTGGGGTTATACATCTGGATCAGTTGCCGGCTCTCGGCCAGTGAGAAGCCAAGCCGTTTGCCGCGCAGGATCAGCTTCAGGGCGGTGCGGTCGGCGGCACTGTAGATCCGGGTCTGGCCGCTGCGAGTCGGTTTGAGCAGGCCCTCGTCTTCATAGAAGCGGATGGTGCGGGTGGTGACATCAAACTCCCGCGCCAGCTCGCCAATACTCCAGCAGGTCTTTTTCTTTGCCGCCATAGGGGTGCCAGGGGTCCTGATCGGGTCCTGCAGAGTGTAGGGAAAGTTTACGTTAACGTAAACTGTGCCCGGAGGCATCCGCCTGAATCGACACAGAATGACACTGCGACCGGATTCACCACTGGTATACACTCTGTCGTCCTTCGCCGGAGCACCCTGTTTATGCTGGATCGCTGGAATCGTCTGGTTGTCGACCATCCCTGGGCCGTTGTCCTGCTGACGCTGCTGCTGGCCGGCCTCGCCAGTTTCAGTCTGCGCAATTTCCAGAACAACAATGACCCGCGCATCTTTTTCACTGAAGAGAACCCGGATTTCCGTCTGTTCCGTGAGCTGGAGGACCGCTTTACCAGTAATGAGGCGGTGTTTTTCATCATCCATCCGGCTAATGGCGACATCTTTACCCGTGACAACCTGATCGCACTGGAACAGCTGACCGAAGCGGCCTGGACCCTGCCGAATTCCACCCGGGTGGATTCGCTGGTCAATTTCCAGCACACCGAGGTCGATGGCGATGATCTCACCGTTAATTATCTGGTTGAGAACGCGGCAGAGCTTGATGATGAGGCGATTGCCCGAATTCGTCGCATCGCGCTGGCCGAACCCTCCCTGATCGGTCGCAATATTTCACCCAGTGGCCACGTCGCCGGGGTGGTGGTGACCGTGACCATGGACGAGGGTAGCCGCGATGCGCCAATGATTACCGAGGCGTCGCGGGCACTGGCGCAGCAGTTCGCTCAGCGCTATCCGGATATCCAATTCATGTTGACCGGCACGGTGGTGTTTTCCGAGGCCACCAAGCTGGCCACCGATCAGGCCATGACCTTTACCCTGCCACTGGCGTTTCTTGCCATGCTGGTCTGTTTGCTGCTGATTCTGCGCAGCCCGATGTTCACCGGCATTGTCATCATTGTGGTGATGCTGTCGATTGCCATGGCGATGGGATTGTCAGTCTGGCTCGGTATCGAGTTCTCGCCGATTGTCGGCATGGCACCGGCCATGATCCTGACGCTGGCAGTGGCGGATTGTGTGCATATTCTTGCCACCTATCGCCATGAGCGACTGGTTGGCAAGCAGCGCCGGGAGGCAATGCTGGAGAGTTTGCGGGTTAACTTTCAGCCGGTGTGGCTGACCAGTCTTACCACCGCCATCGGCTTTGCCATTCTCAATTTCTCCGAATCGCAGCCGTTCCGGGCTCTCGGTGACGTGGTGTTCATGGGCGTGCTGCTGGCGTTTGTGCTGTCGGTGGCGTTGCTGCCGGCGTTGGTGATGCTGATTCCTCATCGCATAACAGCCAGCCGGCAGACCGATTACCAGCCGGCGATGGTGGCATTGGCAGACTGGGTCATTGGTCACAGCCGGCGTCTGTTGCTCGGCATGGGGGCGCTGGTGCTGTTGCTGATTGCCTGTGTGCCGCTGAACAATGTTAATGATGTATTCAATGAGTACTTCGATACCTCTTTTGAAGTGCGCCGGGTCAATGATTTCGCCATGCGTGAACTGACCGGCATGCACCGTATCGACTATATGGTGCCAAGTGGCGAGGCCGGCGGTGCCATGGAGCCTGAATATCTGAAAAACCTGGATCGCTTCACCAGCTGGCTGGAGCAGCAGCCGGAAGTGATCTATGTCAGTGCATACACGGATGTGATCAAGCGCCTGAATCGTGATCTGAATGGCGGCGATCCGGAATTCTATAAGGTGCCGGATTCCCGTGAGCTGACCAGCCAGTACACCCTGATGTATGAGCTATCTCTGCCGCAGGGACTGGGTCTCGAAAGCCAGCTCGACATCAACAAGGAGTATGCTCGCGTGGTGCTCATGCTCAAGAATATCGGCTCCCATCCGGTGCTCGACTTCAACGACCGGGCCGAGGCATGGATGCGGGACAATTGGCCGGAGGCAATGCAGGCCCGCGGCACCGGCATGGACATCCTGTTTGGCCGGGTCACTATGAAGAACATCGAGAGCATGTTGACGGGTGCGGCGCTGGCACTGGTCAGTGTTTCCCTGTTGCTGATCCTGGCGCTGCGTTCCTGGTGGTACGGTTTTCTCTCTCTGTTGCCGAATCTGTTACCGGCTGGCATGGCCTTTGGTCTGTGGGCCCTGATCAGCGGCGAGATTGGTCTTGCGGTGTCGGTGGTGGCCTGCATGACGCTGGGGATCGTGGTGGACGACACCGTGCATTTTCTCAGCAAGTATGTTCGTGCCAAACGCGAACATGGGCTCGGTACCACGGAAGCAGTGCGCTACGCCTTCCGGACCGTGGGGGTGGCCCTGATAGCCACCTCGGTGGTGCTGGTGGCGAATTTTGCTGTGATCGGGACCAGTAACTTTTATCCCAACTCCAGTATGGGCCAGCTGTCCGCCATCACCATTGCGATGGCGCTGGTGGTGGACTTCTTCTTCTTCGTGCCGCTGCTGATCGTGCTGGACCAGCGTCGCCGCAGTGGCAGGGAAAAGGGGGCAGTGGTAAGTTAAGGACCCCTGAAATCCGGGCCCCGGGCCCGGCTCTCTGATCACTGCCACCACCGCCAGGGAATGCCGATGCCGAGTCAGCCGTTGCCACCGCTCAGAGACCGCAAGGTGATGCGCAGGATCGACTACGTTGCTGCCCGTGCTTCAGTCTCCGGGGTGCTCGCTGCGCTGATGGTGTTTGTGGTGCTGGGCAGTGTCGGTGCTCTGTACCGGGATCATGAGTCACTGGCACTTGGCTTCGGTCTTGCCATTATCGTGACGGCGATCTACCGGATCTTCCTGATGGCCCGCTTTGAAGGCCTGCATGGCGCTGCTCCCGGGCGCTGGCGGCGCATGTTCGGACTTGGCTTGCTGATGCATGCTCTGGTCTGGGGCTTGCTGTTGGCAACGGTGGTGATGCTGAGCGGGCCAACTTTCAACTTCCTGTTGGTGGCGGTCTACGCCATTGGCGTGACAACAGCGCTGAGTACGGCGTGGATGGCGGCGCTGCGGGTCCGGCAGGGCTATGCGATGCTGATGCTGACGCCGGCCATTGCCGCGCTGCTGTCGTTGCAAACGGTGGAAGGTCTGGTGCTTGCCGGCCTGCTGGCAACTTATCTGCTGTACCTGTTACGTCTTTATCGCGAGCAGTATCTG
>JBFHPX010000197.1:0-4753 GCA_041592575.1 Alcanivoracaceae bacterium | reverse complement strand
CAAGGGCGCGGATTTGCCGTAGTGGCCGACGAGGTTCGTACCTTGGCCAGTCGCACTCAGCGTTCCACCCAGGAAATCCGCCAGATGATCGAGCGTCTGCAGAACGAGGCGCAGAGTGTGGTCGGCGTGATGGGTGAGGGTACCAGCCAGGCCACCGTGGTCGAGGAACTGATCGAGAACGCCTGTATCTCGCTGGCGGAAATCGGCGGTGCCGTGACCTCTATCGATAGCATGACCACGCAAATGGCCAGTGCGGCCGAGCAGCAGTCCGCGTCCGTACAGTCGATTCACGGCATGATTTCCACCCGCGGCACCCGTGGCGCCGCCTTGCAGCAGGCCCAGGAAGATCTGGTGGAGATTGCCGAGAACCTGGATGGCATCCGCGCCAGCCTCGGCTGAGCTGGGTTGGTGCGACTTTTGCTTTAACTGTTATAGCCAGGGCGGGATGCCGGAAGTTTGGCGGGCGGCGATTGTGCCGCGTCGCTGCCAGGGACAGCTGCTTTATCGTTGACTCAGCTTAATTACTGACTAGGCCAGCCGCCTACCACGGGTGATTCTATGAAACCAAGTATTCTGCGTAACCTGCTGATCGCCAGCCTTGCCTTTGGTCTGGTGATGGGAGGGTTGTTCCCGGTTTTCGCCAATTTCTTTGTCGAGTACAAAGAGGGCATGTTCGGTTGGTTTGTCGGCGGCTGTCTGGTTGCCGGCGCGGCCTTGGGTGTGACGAATTACTGGCTGGTCAACATGATCCTGCTGACCCGCCTGAAACGTATCTCGGAAGTGGCCAACGCCATCAGCCAGAACGACATATCGCATCACTGCAACATGGAGAGCGACGATCTGATCGGTGAAATCGTGTCCAGTTTCAACCGCATGTCGGAGAATCTGCGCAATGTCATCGGCGAAATCAGCGGCGCGACCACGCAACTGGCCTCGGCAGCCGAAGAGATGTCGGCGGTGACCGACGAAGCCAGTCATGGTGTACAGCACCAGCAGACTGAAATCGAGCATGTCGCCACCGCGATGAATGAGATGACCTCCACCGTCCAGGAAGTCGCGCACAATGCGGCACTGGCGGCGCACTCTGCGCAGCAGGCGGATACCGATGCGAAGAAGGGTGCTCTGGTGGCCACCGAGGCCTTGGGCGGCATCGACAATCTGGTCAACGAAATGGAGCGTGCCTCCAGCGTGATCCAGAAACTGGAAAATGAATCCGAAAACATCGGCATGGTGCTGGATGTGATTCGCGGCATCGCCGAGCAGACCAATCTGCTGGCGCTGAACGCGGCCATCGAGGCGGCCCGCGCCGGCGAACAGGGACGCGGTTTCGCGGTGGTGGCGGACGAGGTGCGCACGCTGGCCAGTCGGACCCAGCAGTCCACCCAGGAAATTCAGCAGATGATCGAGCGCCTGCAGGTGGGTGCCGGTGATGCGGTGCGGGTTATGAACGAGGCGCGCGGCATGGCCAAGGAAAGCTCGGAACAGGTCGAGAAGGCGGCCGAGTCACTGGCGGAGATTGCCGGTTCGGTGTCGCAGATCAACGATATGAATACCCAGATCGCCAGTGCGGCCGAGGAACAGAGTGCGGTTGCAGCTGAAATCAACGCCAACGTGAGCAATATCCAGCACGTGGCGGATCAAACTGCCGCCGGCGCGCAGCAGACGGCATCGGCATCCGAAGAACTGGCCCGGTTGTCCTCGCAGCTGCAGAGTCTGATGGTGCGATTCCGTATGTAATCAAGGGATCTTCATCTTCCCCCGCAAACCCGCCGCTGGCGGGTTTGTGCGTTATGTGGCCCGTGAAATCGCACGCCACCGGCGTGCAGCGGAAAAACCAGGGCATAACCATATCAGAATATTTTATGTTGGCGGCTGAACTGGTAGGATTGGCGCCCGGCATCGCCCCCGGGTACGGGACAACGCAGTCCCTGAGCCCCCGTCGAGTGAGCTGCATCAGGGGCTATCCCTCCAGTACTTCACAGATGAATCGAGACACGTAATGGCTGATCGTAGACTCCAGGTGTTCCACACCGTCGCACGCCTGCTGAGCTTCACCAAGGCCGCTGAGACGCTGCATATGACGCAACCGGCGGTGACATTCCAGGTGCGCCAGTTGGAAGAGCATTTCAATACCCGTCTGTTCGACCGGACCCACAACCGCATCAGCCTGACCGACGCCGGGCACCGTGTGTTTCTCTATGCGGACAAGATTTTCGATCTGTATTCGGAAATGGAAAATGCCGTTCGCGAGATGACCGGCGATATCAGCGGTGTGGTCATGATCGGCGCCAGCACCACCATTGCCGAGTACATGCTGCCGGCCCTGCTCGGCGACTTCCGGCAGAAATATCCCGAAGTGAACGTGAACCTGAAGGTGTCGAATACCGAAGGTATCGTGCACATGGTCGAAAACAATGTCATCGATCTGGGCGTGGTCGAGGCACCGGTGATGAACAAGAACCTGGTGGTGGAGGTCTGCCGCATGGATCAGCTGGTCGCCATTGTGCCGAAGAGCCACCCGCTGGCCGGGAAAAAGAAGGTCAAGCTGGATGAGTTGTTGAAGTACCCGTACATCTGCCGCGAGGAAGGTTCCGGTACCCGCGAGGTGATTGCCGATTACCTGAGTACCTGCAACATCAACGTCAACGAGATGTCGATCTGCATGGAACTCGGCAGTCCGGAGGCGGTCAAGGGTGCAGTGGAGGCCGGCATGGGTGTGTCTATCGTGTCGCGCGCGACCATCCATAAAGAGTTGCAATTGAACACGCTGGTGGCGTTGACGCTGGATCCGAACTTGGACCGGCCGTTTTCGTTCGTGCATCAGAAGCAGAAATTCCGTCACCGCGCGATGGACGAGCTGCTGGACTTCGCGCAGAAATACTGTCTCGCACATCAGGAACGTTGAGATCCAGGCGCACCGGGATCGCCGGTGCGGCAGCCAGGGAATATATTCACCATGACCGACCCGCAGACGTACTTAGCCGATATCTTCCAGCAGCTGCCGGTGGCAGAGCAGCTGAATCTGATTGCCTTCGCCGAGTTTCTGCACAGCCGATCCGGCAGTAAGCCTATGCGGGAGCCGGCGCCACCAGCGGAACCGGTGGTGATCCCGGAGCCGGAAGCGATCCCGCGTCCAGAGCAGGAGTCTGTGGTCAGGGCGGTTAAACGGCTGGCGCAGACCTACCCGATGCTGGACAAGAGCAAGATGCTCAACGACACCTCCACGCTGGTCATGCAGCACGTGATTCAGGGGCGTGATGCCGCCGAGGTGATCGATGAGCTGGAGATCGTTTTCGAGCGTTATTACACCCAGCTCAAAGAAAAAGAATAAACAGCGCTCATCCCATGGAAAGAATCCGCGAATGGTTCCGCCGGCATTTCAACAACCCGCAGGTCGTTGCCCTGGGGGTAACCCTGCTGGTCGGTATCGTGCTGGTCTTGACCGTGGGCGATATGCTGGCGCCGGTGCTGGCAAGTCTGGTGATTGCCTATCTGCTGGATGGTCTGGTCGATAATCTGGGGCGCCGCGGGGTGCGGCGGCCGTTGGCGATGACGCTGGTTTTCATTCTGTTCATTGCGGTACTCATCTTCACCGTAATCGGCATCCTGCCACGCCTTTCCAATCAGCTCACGCAGCTGATACAGCAGATCCCCGATATGGTGGCGCGCGGTCACGAGGCCTTGCGTCTGCTGCCGGAGAAATATCCCAACTTCATCACGGCCGAACAGATCAGTCAGGTGTTCGCCTCCCTGCGCACGGAACTCGGCGGTCTCGGTCAGGGGGTGTTGTCCTGGTCGGTAGCCTCGCTGGTCAGCATCATGACCGTGATGGTGTACATGATCCTGGTGCCGATTCTGGTGTTCTTCTTCCTCAAGGACAAGGCCGTGGTACTGGGCTGGGTGAGCCGCTATCTGCCGCGCGAACGCGATCTGTCGGCCGAGGTCTGGCGTGATGTCGACCGCCAGCTCGGCAATTACGTGCGCGGCAAGGTGTGGGAGATTCTGATCGTCGGCGTGGTGAGTTACATCACCTTCCGGCTGATGGGCTTGCAGTACCCGGTGCTGCTGGCGACGCTGGTCGGCCTGTCGGTGATCATTCCGTATATCGGTGCGCTGGTGGTCACTTTTCCGATAGTCGTGATCGCCTATTATCAATGGGGCTGGAGCGGTGATTTCGCCTCGCTGGTGACGGCGTATCTGATCATCCAGGCGCTGGACGGCTATGTGCTGGTGCCGCTGCTGTTCTCCGAGGTGGTGAACCTGCACCCGATAGCGATCATCGTCGCGATCCTGCTGTTCGGCGGGCTGTGGGGGTTCTGGGGCGTATTCTTCGCCATCCCGCTGGCGACACTGGTGCAGGCGGTGCTGAAGGCCTGGCCACGTGCGCTGGGCGCGGAACAGGCAGCCTGACCCACGCGCCGCTGGGGCGCTACAGGTTGTTCGAGGCGAAGTCCGCCAGTCGCGAACGCTCACCCTGGCGCAGAATGATGTGTCCGCTGTGTTCCCAGTCCTTGAAGCGATCCACCACATAGGTCAGGCCGGAACTGGTCTCGGTCAGGTACGGCGTGTCGATCTGCGCGATGTTGCCGAGACAGACAACCTTGGTGCCGGGGCCGGCGCGGGTGACCAGTGTCTTCATCTGTTTTGACGTCAGGTTCTGCGCCTCGTCGAGGATCAGGTATTTGTTGAGGAAGGTGCGGCCGCGCATGAAGTTCAGCGAACGGATGCGGATGCGACTCTGGATCAGATCGTT
>JBFHPX010000196.1:0-4764 GCA_041592575.1 Alcanivoracaceae bacterium | reverse complement strand
TATGCTGACACTTCAAGGTATCAGGGATATTGATGCGATCGAGCAACTGATCGGCGTTATACAGCAACATGCCGACATTGGCGCCGCCCTGCTCATCAATAAGACGCAATACCTGGCCGCGGCCAATCCGAAACGACCAGTGACAACCGGCCGGCAACAGATCCTGATAAAGTACTTCTCTGTTCATTTAATGGCTCCCGCCAACAGCTGGCTGGTCTGGGCCACCTCGCTGGCAATACTTTTCTGCAGCGCCTTGTCTGTATGCTTCAGCTGCAGGTCATAGGTAATCGTGGCGCCGTATGCATTCGGCGCCTGCACGTCGCGACGAATCTTGTCAAACACCAGCAACCGAGTGCCGAGAGAAAATCCTTCTTTCAAGTCATGGGTCACCATAAACACGGTGACCCCGGTTTCCCGCCACAGTCGCAGCACAAGGTCATGCATATCTGCCCGAATACCCGGATCAAGAGCACCGAAAGGCTCATCCAGCAACAGAATGCGCGGTTTCATGATCAATGCCTGGGCAATCGCCAGACGTTGCTGCATGCCGCCAGACAGTTCCGCCGGGTAGCGGTTCAGCGCATGACTGAGGCCCACTGCATCAAGCAGGGTCTCAGCTTCGCGGCGGATCAACGCACGTCGGGCACCGAAAGCACGGGCGAAAACAGAACCGGTTTTCAGCTCCGGGCCGAGCATCACGTTGCCAAGCACAGTCAGGTGCGGCAGCACCGAATAGCGCTGGAATACCACGCCTCGATCCGGCCCCGGTTCGGCTGGCAATGGCTTGCCGTCCATCAGGATTTCGCCCTGAGTCGGCTGCTCCTCGCCTAGCAGCATCCGCAGAAAGGTGGTCTTGCCGCAGCCAGAAGTGCCAACCATGGTACAGAACTCACCGGCACTAACGCTGAAGTCGAGTTTTTCCAGTACCACATTGTCGCCGTACTGTTTGCCCACCTGATGAACTTCAATCAGTTTCATGCCTCACCCTCCTGCTGACGGTGGAACCAGGGAAACAGACGACGTGACAACAGACGCAAGCTCAGATCCATGAAGTAAGCCAGCACGGTGATCCAGATCACATAGGGCAGAATCACATCCATGGCCAGATAACGACGCACCAGAAAAATCCGGTAGCCAAGCCCATCGGTGGAGGCAATCGCCTCCGCGGCGATCAGGAACAGCCAGGCAGCTCCAAGAGAAAGCCGCAGTGCCGCCAGCACACGCGGCAGCAACTGTGGCAGCACTACACGCAGCATCAGGTGCCAGCTGTTGCCGGCGAGCGTCTGCAGCTTGATGAACTGTTCTCGCGGCATGTCCAGTACCCGCTGAGCCATGTCGCGAATCATCACCGGCGCGGTGCCGATCACGATCAGTACCACTTTGGAGAGTTCACCGAGGCCAAAGACGATAAACAGAATCGGCAGGATCGCCATCGGTGGCACCATGGAGATCGCTGCCACCACTGGCCCTGCCAGTGCACGGAACATCGGCATGGTACCGAGGAGAATGCCAACCAGTAACGCCAGCGACGCGGACACGCCCAGCCCGATCAGCAGACGTTCAAGGCTCGAGGCGGTATCCACCCACAGCAGATATTCTCCAGTCCGGGTGTCCTCGGTGAACGCCAGCCGCTGTACCGCGTCAACCATGGTGGTCAGGCCCGGCAGCAGCTTGTCATTGGGATTTTCGGCGAGACGGGCATTCGAATTGCTGACATACAACAGCAAAACAATGATGAACGGAATAAAACCGAGCGCCACCGCCAGCGGCCGGGACGGCCGTAGATTGATTAACCGCATGCAAAGCGCTCCCAGGTGGGGACTGCACAGCATGTGCGGTCGGGAATGAATGGCTTCCTCATAAAACCTCCTCCTGCAGCGCGAACGCCGGTTACACGGATGACCGGAACGTCTCGGCGATGCTGGTCTCCCGGGCTTTTATCCCGCCGTGTAACCCTCCCGGAGGAAAGGCCGGCAACTCTCGGTCCAGACATCGCCATGGCGACCGGAACCCTAGTTGCACTTTGCATCACCCGGTACCTGCAGCAGGCACCGCGTTTCCACAGCATGTTTTGCAGAATCCGTGCCATGCCCGAGGCGCGTGATTACAGGCAATGCACTCTGCCGCGCGCAGACCGGCGCACCAAAACGGCGCCAGCGCCCCTTTATCGGGCAAGCAGTGATGACAGCGCCCGCCAAAGCTGCGCCATGGCTGCTGATTCACGCCCCGGACCGCCAGCGCAGTGGCCCCAGTCGCTTTCCAGCACTACCGCATGCGCCCCCGGCATTCTGACGGCATCAGCCATGGCCTCCTCGGCAAGAAAATACTGATCACTGGCGCAGGGCATGATCAGCGCCGGCATGCGGATCGCCGCCAACGCCGCGTTCATATCTCCCTGATAAAGATGATTGGCGCTGATATCAGCATTGATCCACATCTCCAGCACACACAGCAGATCATGATGATCCATCGCCAGATGATCGTCCTCCCACCAGCGCAATAGCTGATCGAGCGTTTCGAATCCGAGCTGGCGATAAAGTTGTTCACGGACAAAACGGGCGCTGTAGGCACGACTGGCGTAAATGCGAGCAAATGCGCGCAGTCCTTCCACCGGCTTGCTGCCATTACGACTGTGCGAATCAGCCTGCAGCGCTGCTTTCAGCCCAAGCAGAAACAAGAGATTGTGTGGATAGCAGCGCACTCCCGAGCACCAGGCGGCAACGCGCCGGACTTGGTCAGGGAACAGGCATGCCCACTGCAGGCTCTGCATGCCGCCAAGGGACCAGCCCGCCGCCAGCGCCAGCTGCACCTCGCCAAACAGCACATCAAGCAAACGTTGCTGGGCATTGACCTGATCCACCAGACTGATCGCCGGAAAGCGGACACCGCACTGGCTTTCATGGGCAGTTGACGGCGAGGTTGATTGACCGGCGCCGAGCATGCCTGGAATCAGCACGCACCAGCGCGGATCACTGAGCGGGCTGTCAGCGCAAGCCAATGGCAGGTTGCCGGCCATTGCACCACCGTAATACCCGGGCAACAGCACAATGTTGTCTTTTGGTGCGTTTGTCAGGCCCCGCTGCAGCACCCGCATACGGGCATCACGCAACACCTTGCCGCTTTGCAGAGTCAGGTCCCCGATCGCCACTTCCCGCTCAAGCCATTGTCCGGATTGCATTTTTCACCTCAGTACGCGCCTCGATGCGAGACCGCCCCAGAACATATACATACACGCTGGCATGTATATTGAATGAAAGATTCATGCCAGCGGCAACCAACTCTATCTGTACCGCGGCCGCTTATCCCCAATACAACTGGAGAGTCAGATCATGTCTTCGGCAAAAAGCAGCAACCCCCTCGCCGTCCGTCTCGAACAGCTCGGCGTGAAGTATGCGATGGCGAGTTACGTCGATATTCATGGCCGTATCAAGGGCAAGCTGGTGCCACTGAATCACCTCGACAACATGATGGCCGGCTCCGAGCTGTACACCGGTGCCGCACTTGACGGCGTGCCGCAGGACATCAGTGACAATGAAGTCGCAGCAATGCCGGACCCGGCCACCGCCACCCAGTGCCCGTGGAATCCGGAACTGGCCTGGTTCGCCAGCGATCTGTATCTGGACGGCGCGCCGTTCGAAGCCTGCTCGCGGGTAATTCTCAAGCGCCAGACCGAAGCGGCAGCGCAGATGGGATATCGCTTCAACCTCGGCATTGAAACGGAATTTTTCCTGTTCCGCGATCAAGCCGACGGTGGCTTCGCGCCGATTAGCGATCGCGACAATCTTGGCAAGCCCTGCTACGACCCCTGCGCGCTAATGGACAACCTGCCGATCGTCGACGAATTGGTCACGGCGATGAACAAACTCGGCTGGGATGTTTATTCCTTCGACCACGAGGATGCCATCGGCCAGTTCGAAACCGATTTCACCTATACCGACGCGCTGAACATGGCAGACCGGTTCGTGTTCTTCCGCATGATGGCCAACGAGATTGCCCGAAAACACGGCGCTTTTGCCAGCTTTATGCCGAAACCCTACGCCGACCGCACTGGCAGCGGCGCCCACTACAACATGTCACTGGCGGATATAACTACTGGTAATAACCTGTTTATTGCCAACGGCGATGATCCGCATCAGGTCGGTGTATCGCAGCTGGCCTACCACTTTATTGCCGGTGTGCTGAAACACGCCCGCGCCATCTGCGCAGTGATCGCGCCGACGGTGAACAGCTACAAGCGTCTTGTCCGGCAGGGCTCCATGTCCGGGTCCACCTGGGCGCCAGTGTTCTGCTGCTACGGCAACAACAACCGCACCAACATGATCCGCATCCCCGGTGCCGGTGGCCGGGTTGAGTGCCGCGCTGCGGACATCAGCTGCAATCCCTATCTTGGTGCAGCGATGATTCTGGCGGCTGGCCTGGAGGGCATCCGCGAGCAGCTGGACCCCGGCAAGCCGCACCGCGAGAACATGTACAACTATAGCGATGCCGAGATCGCTGCGCAGAACATCCAGTTTCTGCCACAGAGTCTGGAAGAGGCGATCGACGCCTTCGAGGCCGACCCACTGTCCCGTCAGGTGTTTGGCGAGCGCATGTTCCGCGCCTTCGTCGACTTCAAACGTGCCGAATGGCGCAGTTACCACAACACCGTATCAGCCTGGGAAATTCAGCATTACCTGAAGATGTTCTGAACTCTGGCTCGTTACTTGCTAGATAAACCCCGTCATCCTGTTGGAGGTTCACCATGAAACAGTCAATCATCACCCG
>JBFHPX010000195.1:0-4782 GCA_041592575.1 Alcanivoracaceae bacterium | reverse complement strand
GTAGGCGCCGGGGGTGAGGCCGGTCCACTTTTTAAAGGCCCGATGAAACGTGCTGGGCTCGGAGAAGCCCATCAGCTCGGCAATTTCGTTGATGGTGAGCTGGGAGCGGTTGAGGTAGTAAATGGCGGCGTCCCGGCGCATGGTGTCCTTGATTTCCTGATAGCTGGTATTACCTTCTTTCAGACGACGACGCAGGGTCTGCGGCGTCATGTTCAGCTTCTCGCAGATCTCGGAGAAGTCGGGGAAATTATTGCCGTACTCCTTGGAGATAATGGCGCGAATCTGTGCCGGCAGGCCAACATTATGAATGTTGCCCTCAAGTAGTTGGGCAAGCGAGTCCTTGAGAAATTTGGACAGGGAAATCTCATTCTGAACCAGCGGCAGATCAAGGTAATCACGACGAAAAACCAGCCGACTGATACTCTGCCCATACTCCACCGTACAGTTGTACAGAGAACGGTAGTCATCTTCCTTGCCGCCACGCTCAAAATCCAGCTCGACCCGTTCGGGCTCAATGGCCTTGCCCACCAGCCAGCTCATGAACCGCACCGACAGGAAGATCAGTGACTCGATAATCACTTCACGGAAGTCCAGCCGCGGATTGGCGCTAACCCTGAGTTCCGCCAGCTCACCGTCACGAACCAGCGTGCAGCGCACCTCAAGGTCGAATAACTCATAAAACTTCAGGCCCCGCTGAACAGCCTTTTCCAGATTGGAACAGTTGATCACCGCGTGGGCCATCATGCTGAAGGTACCGGGCTTGGATTTGCGACCCTGGCCAAAACCGAGAAACTCGTCCTGGGTCTGCTGCATCACCGCCAACATCAAGCGAATGAAGGTTTCCCGCTCGATCCGCGCATCCGGATCATCCAGCAGCGAGCGCTGGATACCTGCGGTTGCCAGCAAGGAGGGAATGTCGGCACCGGAACGGGCCGCGCCCTGCAACACCCGGACCACCTGACGGACAGCAATGTTTTTACGATGGATCATGGTCAGCGTTACCCGCACCCCGAAAAATGAACGCGCCACCGGCGGCCCGTGCCCAATGATAGTTAATGTCAGCCAGATTGGCACATTGCGTCATTGAGAGGCCGCAGAGCGGCTCGAATAATGGCCCGACCCGCCGGTCATGTCCATGAATTCATGACCCATCTCAAGGCGGCTCTCAGGATACCGGATAACAGGAACAACAATGGCTGAGCTCAGATTCGATGATCGCGTGGTGGTGGTGACCGGAGCCGGCAACGGCTTGGGCAAAAGCCATGCACTGGAGTTTGCCCGGCGCGGCGCACGGGTGGTGGTCAATGATCTTGGCGGCTCAGCCTTCGGCGAAGGTGCCAGCAAGACCGCCGCTGATGATGTGGTCGACGAGATCACAGCTGCTGGCGGAGAAGCCGTCGCCAACCACGATTCGGTGACCTACGGCGAGCGAATCATCGAATGCGCTCTGGACAACTTTGGCCGCATCGATGTGGTCATCAATAACGCCGGGATCCTGCGCGACAAGTCGTTTCACAAGATGACCGAGGAAGACTGGGATCTGGTCTACAACGTTCACATCAAAGGCGCCTTCAAGGTCAGTCATGCGGCCTGGCCTCACCTGCGCGAGCAGGAGTATGGCCGGCTGATGTTTACCGCCTCCGCCGCCGGCATCTATGGCAACTTTGGTCAAGCCAACTACGCCATGGCCAAGCTCGGCCTGCATGGCCTGGCGCAGACCCTGGCAATCGAAGGCGCGAAAAAGAACATCGTCGTCAATACCATCGCGCCGATCGCCGGCAGCCGACTCACTGCTACTGTTTTGCCGGAGCCGGTACTGGCCCAGCTGAAGCCGGAATTCGTCACGCCGCTGGTGGTGAAGCTCTGCCACGACAGTCATCAGGACAGCGGCGGCCTGTATGAAGTCGGTGCCGGCTGGGTCGGCAAACTTCGCTGGGAGCGGACCCGTGGCCATGGTTTCTGCACCGCCAGCACGCTCAGTGCCGAACAGATCGCCACACACTGGGCAGAGATCACTGACTTCACCAACGCTGACCACCCTGCCGGTGGCCAGCAGGCGTTAATGTCTATTCTCGCCAATCTGCAAAACCGCTGACCGACAGTTTCACCCGACACGGTTTTACCGCTAGACTCGGGCGCACTGGGTACCGTTGCCTGTCGCGGGGCAATCCCAGCCATGCCGGATCAGGGAATGGCAATGAATGTACTGATCGTGGAAGACAACAAGCCTGTCAGCCTGCTGCTCTCCCGGGTTGTCGAGGAGGCAGGACTCGGTTATGTCATCGCCGCCGATGGTGAGGCGGCCCTGCGTCTGTTTGCTCAGCGCGACATCCGTATGGCAATTATCGATGTCGAGCTGCCGGGCCTTGACGGCTACCAGGTCGCCCGTGACATTCGCAACCAGTCCCCCGCCATGCCGCTGATCATCATTTCTGCCAACAGCGGTGATGCCTGGCGCCAACAGGCTCTGGATGCCGGCGCCGATGAGTTCGTCGCCAAACCCCTGCGCCCCAGTGAGCTTACCAGCCTGCTGCGACGCTACTGCAGCCTGCCCACCTCCGGCTGAAACCGGTTAATTGACGCAATGTTGATCAGTGGCAGCGAATGATTGGCTCTCCCGACAGGAGAGCCAACATGGCGCCACTTGATCACACCACCTCCCTGAAATCCCTGTATCACGATGTGCTTGTCGAGCTCGGCGAGGACCCGACCCGCGAGGGCCTTATCGAGACACCGAAACGGGCCGCCAAGGCGATGTCATTCCTGACCAGCGGCTACCGACAGACACTCGAAGAAATCGTCAACGGAGCGGTATTCGCATCTGACAATGACGAGATGGTGGTGGTACGCAACATTGAGCTCTATTCGCTTTGCGAACATCACCTGCTGCCTTTCACCGGGGTCTGCCACATTGCTTACATTCCCAGCGGCAAGGTACTCGGCCTGTCCAAATTCGCCCGCATCGTCGATATGTATGCGCGGCGCCTGCAGATTCAGGAAAACATGACTCATCAGATCGCCCACGCAATTCAGCAAGTCACCAATGCGCTCGGCGTCGGCGTGATTGTTGAAGCACGGCATATGTGCATGATGATGCGCGGTGTGGAGAAGCAGAACTCCTCCATGACCACCTCGGTCATGCTCGGCACCTTGCGTGAATCAGCGGCGGCACGGAAGGAATTCCTCTCGCTCGCTACCAATCGATGAGCCGGCTGGTACTGGTGCTGGGCGATCAGCTCAGCGCCGGTCTTTCTTCCCTCGCGGCAGCAGACCGCCAGAACGACCGTATCGTGATGGCAGAAGTGCGCGAGGAAGCCAGTTATGTTCCGCATCATCCAAAAAAGATCATCTTCCTGTTTTCTGCCATGCGCCACTTCGCCGCGCTGCTGCGCGAGCAGGGCTGGCAAGTTGATTACTACGGGTATGATGCCGGGCTTGACTCGCTATGCGATGCACTGCAGCGCAGTGCCGAAACGCACCAGGCCAGCGAGATTCTTATTACCCGCCCTGGCGAATGGCGTCTGGACCAGCAGATGCGCGACCAGTGGCCGAGTCAGCTCGGCATGTCAATCAGGCTGCTCGAAGACAATCGCTTCCTGTGCAGCCACGCGAACTTCCAGCAGTGGGCCAGCGGACGCAAGCAGTTGCGTATGGAGTATTTCTACCGGGAGATGCGCCTGCGCAGCGGCCTGCTGATCACCGCGACCGGCGACCCCGAAGGCGGGCGCTGGAACTATGACAGCGAGAACCGGGCCCGTTATGACGGCACCCCGCCCTGCCCTGAACCACTTCACTTCAGCCCAGACCCGATCACCCGTGAGGTGATCGAGCTGGTGAAGCAGAATTTCAGCCACCACTTCGGTGACCCGGAACCGTTTGTTTTTGCAGTTACCCGTAAACAGGCCCAGACAGCGCTGCGCTACTTTATCGACCGGGCATTGCCATGGTTCGGCGACTATCAGGATGCCATGAGCCTGCGTCATGACCATTTATTCCACTCTTTACTATCGGTATACCTGAATGCCGGACTGCTACTGCCACAGGAGGTTTGTCTGGCTGCCGAGCAAGCCTGGCGTAATGGCCATGCACCTCTGAATGCCGTGGAGGGATTTATCCGCCAGATTCTCGGCTGGCGCGAATATGTGCGTGGCATTTACTGGCTCAGGATGCCGGACTATGTCGAGGAAAACGCACTGAACAGCCAACGCCCGCTGCCTGCATTGTACTGGGGAGGCGAAACCGGCATGCGCTGCGTCGCAGAAGCAGTCCGGGTCACCCGCGAACATGCCCATGCACATCACATCCAGCGTCTGATGGTCACTGGCAATCTGGCTCTGCTGCTGGGACTGGATGTGGAGGAGCTCCACCGCTGGTATCTGGCGGTGTATGCCGATGCCTACGAATGGGTAGAGTTACCGAACACACTGGGCATGGTGATGCACGCTGACGGCGGCCTGCTCGGCTCAAAACCCTATGCGGCCAGTGGCAAGTACATTCAGCGCATGTCCGATTACTGCAGTCACTGTCGTTACAATGTTGCCACCTCCGAAAATGACGACAGCTGCCCGCTGAACTCACTTTACTGGCATTTCATCAAACGTCATCACGACCGCTTCGCCCGCCATCCACGCATGGCGATGATCTACCGAAGCTGGGAAAAAATGGATGCTGACAAGCGCCGGAGAATCTCGGCCCGCGGCCAGTGGCTGTTCGAGCACCCGGAAACTCTTTAAAGCTGGCCTGTCAATGCCCGTCAGCTGGCCAGCTGACACTGATCTCAAG
>JBFHPX010000194.1:0-4785 GCA_041592575.1 Alcanivoracaceae bacterium | reverse complement strand
TGGCCGGGGGTGTCGAGCAGGTTGACCATGGCGTGCTTGTAGGGGAACTGCATCACCGAGGTGGTCACCGAGATGCCGCGCTCCTTCTCCATCTCCATCCAGTCGGAGGTGGCATGCCTGCCGGACTTCTTGCCCTTCACCGTACCGGCCAGCTGGATCAGGTTGCCGTACAGCAAGAGCTTCTCGGTAATGGTGGTCTTACCGGCGTCCGGGTGGGAGATGATGGCGAAGGTGCGCCGTTTGCGGATCTGGTCAAGCGGGTTCATGGCTCTCGGGCTGGGGTCGGCAATAAAGGGCGGCAGTATAGCGATTTCGGCGGGCCACCGCTGCCCCGCAGAAGCGGCTGACCAGCCCTCCTACAGCAGAGAAAGGTCGAGCATCATCAGCACGGCGTTTTCGCGGCCGACAGGAGTACGGTAGTAATGCTTGCGCTGGCCAACGGTCTGGAAGCCGAGGTGTTGATACAGCGCCTGCGCACCGACGTTGCTTTCCCGCACTTCCAGATAAAGATAGCGCAGTGCCCGGTCCCGATACTCGGGAATGATTTCCTTGAGCACCCCCCAGGCAATGCCACGACGCTGCATCGCCGGCGCCACGGCAATATTCAGCAGGTGCGCTTCATCGAGCACGGATGAGAGCACGACAAAGCCGATCACGGCGTGGTCGCGTTCCACCACCCGGCAGTCGTAATGGGAGCTGAAACAGTCACGAAATACCTGTGCCGACCAGGGTGTCGGCTGGGTAGCATCTTCTATGGCCACCACTTCCGGCAGATCGGCGTCGGTCATGGGCCGCAGCAGGCAGCCGGCGTGCAGCGTGATCATGCAAACCCGTGGGTCACCATGGCCTGCCAGCTGGTGCGCTTGTGGCCGGCGGGGTCGGCAAGCATTTCCGTCAGAGTGCTGACCGGCAAGATGGTGATCTGCTCACGCAGCAGCGGCTGGTAGCGCTCACTGCCGAACAATGCCTGCACGGTGGCCTCGCTGGCGCACAGCAATAACTTTGCAGTGGTGTTGCGACCAAGCAGGCGGCGCAGGAACAGATCAAACATCGGCCGGGCAATGTCAGCGGTCATCGGTTTGCCGGCGGTGGCGGCGCAGATCAGGCGCTTGGGATCGCTTTGCACGCTGCCATCAAACAGTTTCAGCAGTGCCGCCAGCTGTTGCAGTTCTTCCCGGGTCAGGCCGGGGGCATCGGCCTGCTGTTGCTCCACCCACAGATGCACGTCGCTGCCGCGATGGGCCTGCAGGGTAAAGGTCAGCGATGGCTCTTGCGCAACGGGTGCCTGCTTAACCGGCGTGTTCTCAACCGAAGCAGAAACCGTCGCCCGGCTGTCGGCTTTTTTTTCTGTTGCCGGTGCGCCAGCCTGACCGGCCGCCGAGTCCGCCAGCAACGCCGACAAATCCGGAGCCGCCTCGGCCTGCGCCGTTGTCACCGCAACCTCATCATCCAGATCATCACCGTCGCCGGCAGCAGGTATTGGTGACGGCGCCGCGCCGGGCAGTGCGGTCACTGCTACCCAGGGGGTAAACCCCATCAGTTTCAGATAACGCTGGCGCAGCCGCTCGTTCATCACTCAGACATCCGCCGCCTGCGGGTGGGCACGCGGCACACCGGCGGCAAAATGGTTCAGCGCATCCAGGTAGGCCTTGGCCGACGCGGTGATAATGTCGGTATCGGCACCATGGCCGTTGACAATGCGGCCACCCTTTTCCAGCCGCACGGTGACTTCACCCTGACTGTCAGTACCGGAAGTAATGGCGTTGACCGAATAGAGCTGCAACGAGGCGTCGCTTTTCGCGATCTGCTCAATGGCGCGGAAAGTGGCATCCACCGGGCCGGCACCTTCGGAACGGGCTTCCACTTCGCTGCCGTCGACATTCAGCACCACCCGCGCTTCCGGGGTTTCGCCGGTTTTCGAGGCGGCCTCCAGCAGCACCAGTTTGAAACGCTCTTCCTCGGCGGCACGCTGAACGTCGCTGACCAGTGCTTGCAAATCTTCATCAAACACTTCGTGTTTTTTATCGGCAAGATCCTTGAAGCGCTGGAAAGTATCGTTCAGCGCTTCATTGGTATCGAAGCTGATACCCAGCTCTTCCAGCCGGGCACGGAATGCAGCGCGGCCGGAATGCTTGCCGAGCACCATCCGGTTGGTGTGCCAGCCGACATCCTCGGCGCGCATGATTTCGTAGGTTTCCCGATGTTTCAGTACACCGTCCTGGTGAATGCCGGATTCGTGGGCAAAGGCATTGGCGCCAACAATCGCCTTGTTCGGCTGCACCGGAAAACCGGTGATGGTCGATACCAGCCGTGACGCCGGAACGATGCCGGTGGCGTCGATGCCGGTTTCCACCGGAAACAGGTCGCCGCGGGTGCGCACCGCCATAACGATTTCTTCCAGCGAGGCATTGCCGGCACGCTCGCCCAGACCGTTGATGGTGCACTCCACCTGACGGGCGCCGTTCAGCACCGCCGCCAGCGAGTTGGCCACGGCCAAACCCAGATCGTTGTGACAATGCACCGAGAACACCGCCTTGTGGCTGTTCGGAATGCGCTCGATCAGCTGGCCGATGGTGTGCCCGAACTGTTCCGGGATCGCATAACCGACGGTGTCAGGGATATTGATGGTGCGGGCGCCGGCATTGATCACCTGCTCGATAATCCGGCAAAGAAAATCGATATCCGAGCGGCCGGCATCCTCACAGGAAAACTCGACATCGGCGCACAGGTTGCGGGCGTACTTCACCGCTTTGACGGCGGCTTCGATCACCTCGTCCGGCTGCATCCGCAGCTTGTGCTGCATATGGATCGGGCTGGTGGCAATAAAGGTATGGATACGGCCACTGGCGGCATTTTTCAGCGCTTCGCCGGCACGATCGATGTCCGCTTCCTTGGCCCGCGCCAGCGAGCAGACGGTGGAGTCCTTGATGGTCTCGGCAATCGCTTTCACCGATTCGAAATCGCCCTGACTGGCCACCGCGAAGCCGGCCTCGATAACATCGACCTTCATCCGCTCCAGCGCCCGGGCGATGCGCAGTTTCTCGTCGCGATCCATGGTCGCGCCAGGGCTCTGCTCGCCGTCGCGCAGGGTGGTATCGAATATGATCAGGCGATCCTTGTTCATGGATATCTCCGCAATTCGGGGGCCGGCCACCAGGGCCGGCGAATGCTGCGAGTCTAGCAGAGTCAGCGCAGTCCCAGCAGGCGAATCAGGCTGTCACGCAGGGCCTCGGCCGCTTCCCGGCCGCTGATGTCCTCGGCCAGCCGGACCTTGCGGCCCTGCTCCACCGCGACAAGATGCAGGTACTCGGTATGGCGCCGGCCATCGTTACTTTTTACACCGTCGGTAAGGCTGATCTGGTCAGCCCGGGTCAAGGCCATATGCCGTCGCCAGAGCGGCAGGCCGCACCAGCGCCGTATGGTGCGCACCTTCCCGGCGCGGATTTCCGTGGTCAGGGAGCGGCCCAGCGTAAACAGCCCGCCCAGCACCATCGGATAGCCGAACAGCGAGAACACCACCGCCATCAGCCAGAGCATGCCGCCCTCTTCCAGTGCCTTCCAGGTCAGGAACGCTGCCGCACCGCCAAATATCACGCCGAATAGAAACAGCGTCAGTTTCATGCCCAGATGCAGACCGAACGGTGAATGCAGCCGGACGCCGTCGCCGAGCTGGGTCAGCTCAATCTGACTGCCGGCGGATTCCAGTGCCCGGACTTTGGCCTGTGCGGTTTGCTGCTCGATGTGCCGGGCCGGAATGCTGATCGCTGAACGTGCTGATCCTTTCGCCACCGGCAACTCATAAGTGCGCTCCAGCTTCAGCGGTTTCTCCGGCCCCGATAACAACAGCCGCCAGAGATGGTAATCGTTGCTGGACTCCTCACTCTCCGGCAGATGATCCGGCGGGGTAAAGACAAAACGCAGTTCGGTACCCTCGGCGCAGGCCTCGGCAAACGGCACCAGCTCCTGCTGCCAGACCAGCGATTCACTGCGGCTGCGATTCTTGCCACTGCCAGTGACCTTCGAGCGCAGGCACTGCAAGGTCAGTTGATACGGATTTTCCATGCGCCACGGCAGGCGCAAGCGAATCCTGCCGCCGATATCGCCGCCGACCTGGCCCGGCGACGGATCCATTTCCACCGGCAGCGGGCCATAGTGGCGCCAGTTGCGAAAGGCACGGATACCCAGCCAGATAATCCAGCTACCCGCCATCGGAAACAGCAGTACAAACAGGATCGGATAATTGCCCTTGCGCAGCTCCGCCGGCATTTCCACCAGCGCCGGCAGCGGCATCAACAGAAACAGCGAACCAAACACCCACCAGACCCAGTAACTGTTTTTCTCGCTGGAGTAGATCGGCTCGGCCGGTCCGGCTGCCGATGTCACTTTAGCCGTCGAACGTCGCCCGCCAAATACCATCAGGCCGGTGCCGATACCGGCGAAGATAATGCCGAACACGCTGCTGAACAGCAGTTTCTTCCAGCGCAGCTCGCGCACCAGAAACGCCTGTTGCGGGTCAGCCGGATTCACCCAGGCGGTCAGTTCACCGCGCTGATGACGCCTCTCGATGCGTGACACTATGCTGTGATGATCACCGCCGATATTGTCGCTGCCGGTGTCATAACTGATGCGGCTGCTCTGGTAACGCTGGCCGGAGAAACTGTAGGAGTAACTGCCAGCAATCCTGTAGGTGGTCGAATCCGAACCACGCGAGCTGACCACGTCAATGTTGTGCAGACTGGCCGGTACCTGCACCCAACTGCCACTGAGCCAGTGCAGCCGCAGGGT
>JBFHPX010000193.1:0-4864 GCA_041592575.1 Alcanivoracaceae bacterium | reverse complement strand
TATCGTTGTGGTCGGAGGCGGCGCCGGGGGATTGCCGCTGGTTACCCTGCTGGGACGCAAACTCGGACGCGGCGGTCGCGCCGACGTCATGCTGGTCGACAACAACAGCTTCCATGTCTGGAAGCCGCGCTTCCATGAAGTGGCCACAGGTGCGATTGATGCTGATCTGGATGCGGTTGATTACCGTGCCCACGCTCGTCTGAACGGCTACCGCTTCGAGCCCGGCACCCTGACCGGCGCCGATGTCGCAGCCCGAACCATTACGCTGGCACCGCTGGCTGACGCCGCAGGCAACGAAGTGCTGCCCGAGCGGCAGATCCGTTACGACTATCTGGTGCTCGCCGTCGGCAGCCGCAGCAACGATTTCGGCACCCCGGGTGTGCCGGAGCACTGCCTGTTTATCGACAGCCGCCAGCAGGCCGACCGGTTCCGGGAAAAATTCCTCAACGCCTGCCTGCACGCCAACTACAACAGCAAGCCGCTGTCAGTGGCGATTGTCGGAGGTGGTGCCACCGGCGTCGAACTGGCCGCAGAGCTGCACCACGCCATCAGCATGCTGAAGTTCTACGGCCACGAGCATCTTGATCGCGCCCTGCTGGATGTACGCGTCATTGAAGGCGCGCCGCGGATTCTGCCGGTACTGTCCGAGCGCATGTCGATTGCAGCTACGGAGCGGCTTGAGGCACTGGGCGTGGTGGTCAGCACCGGGGTGGTGGTGGCGCGGGTTGAGGAAGATGCCTTTGTCACCCGCGAGGGCGAGCGCATCGAAGCAGACCTGCTGGTCTGGGCCGCCGGCGTCAAAGCCGCCGAGTTTCTCACCCGCATTCAGGGCCTGACCCTGAACCGGCTGAACCAGATCGAAGTCGGCAGCAACCTGCAGGCCAAGGGTCTGGATAATGTCTTTGTTATCGGCGACTGCGCGGCCTGTCATTTGCCCGGCATGGACCGGCCGATCCCGCCGCGGGCCCAGGCGGCCCAGCAGATGGCCACCCATCTGGCCAGAGAGATCGAGCGCCTGCTGATGTTCAACCGCCCGCCACGGCCATTTGTCTACAAGGACCACGGCTCGCTGGTGTCGCTGTCCAACTACAGTTCCGTCGGCATGCTGATGGGCAACCTGAAGGGCGGCAACTTTTTCGTTGAGGGCTGGCTGGCGCGAATGATGTACATCAGCCTGTATCGTTTACATCAGGCCACGCTGTACGGCTGGCCGCGTACCATCATGCTGTTGCTGGCGGGCAAGTTCAGCCGGCTGGTGCGCCCCCGCCTGAAACTGCACTGACCCGGAGGGCGGGGTGGCGCTTCGCCACTCCGCCCTGTTCCGCGAGCTTTCCCGGCGCGGCCGGGCCATCCGGTATCAGCAAGCGCTCACACGGCCATCATTTGTCCCGGCGCCACTGAGCAACCTGTCACAGCAGCGCAACAACGCGCCGACAGTATTTGCATCGACGCAAAACGATACGCACAATCAGCCCATTACTACGAAGAGCGTCGTATGCATGATTGAGTCCTCTCAGGAGATGAATGCTCCGGATCACCTGATCTGGCGGCTGAGTCATTTCGAAAACCATAACCGCGCGATCAACTTCGTACGGCAGTTCCAGGACACGCTCTGCGTCTACAGCGGACCGGTCCATCAGCTCTATACCAACTATGAAATATCGGTCCCGGAGCAGGATGACCGCTCGCTGATCATCCTGCCGAACCCCTATGCCTATCACGACACCTTCAACGGCATTCCCGAAGAAGCAGTGAAGGAAACCGGCATCACCATTATTCCCGGTGACTTGCTCGGCAAGCAGGGCCTGTATATGACCCTGCCGATGCGCGACAGCGCCGGCAAGCGGGTAATGCGCAACGTACCGTTAAAGGTTGGTTTATTGACACTGATGCGTCAGGAAAAACCGGAAGCGCCGTTCCTGCCGGTGATCACCAAGGGCGATCTGCGCGCCTTCCGCAAGGATGATCCCTGCCTGCATCTGCAGCGCATCGTCCCGCAGATGATCCGCGAACGTTCCGCCATGGAAGTTGGCAGCATCCAGCGGGTAATCCGGGAGAAACTGAAGGTTTACATGTAGCGGCGGCCGAACGGCCGCGAAACCTTTCGGCACCGATCCACGGCTCCTGCTTCCGCTCTATCGCACTCGCGTCGACAACGCTTCCGGCTGCACCAGCCGCCCGGTGAATGGCAAGCGGATTTCCACCACCAGCCCACCTTCGGGATGATTGCTCAACGTCATTTCGCCATGGTGCATATCGACAATTCGCTTGACGATCGCCAGTCCCAGTCCGGAACCGCTCAAAGTGCGCGCCTTCTCTCCACGCGAGAAAGGCTGCAGCAACATCGGAATATCTTCCTCGCTCACACCCTTGCCATGATCACGCACTGTGAGAATAACTTCGCCCTTGCCAACCTGGGTACTGATCAGCACCGGCTCGGCGCCATACTTGACTGCATTGTTAATCAGATTGGATAGCAGGCGACGGAAAGTCAGTCGTTTCAGCATCAACCTGGGCACATCATGCAAGGTGGTACGGACATCAACATTGGAGTGACGATTGCTGACCTCATCAATCAGCACATTGATGCTTTCAAACTCGGGAACCTCATCAGAGCCATCCCGAATAAAGGCAATAAACTGTTCGAGAATGGCGTCCATATCCTCGATATCGGCAACGATACCGGAGCGCAACTCATCGTCTTTCATGAATTCGGCAGAAAGACGAATGCGGGTCAGCGGGGTGCGCAAGTCATGGGAAATTCCCGCCAGCAACAGGGCCCGGTCACGCTGGGCATGAAGCATATCGGCAGCCATCCGGTTGAATGCCTTGTTGACCGCATCCAGCTCCAGCGGCCCGGCTTCCTCATCCAGCGCCGGCACCGGTTCGCCACGACCAACGATCCCGGCCACCCTGGCCAGCTTGCGCAGCGGATCGGTCAGGCCTCGGGCAATAAAGACACCGGCGAGCAACGCAAACAGCGGCACTGTCACGCCCCAGCCAATCAGCAAGTAGCGATCATAGTGGCGGAAAAACTTCATCGGCACCCGAATCCATTCATTATTCAGGCTTGGCGATGTTACCCAGAGCACCGGTGATTTCGATTCCTCCATGCGCACGATCACCGGCTCTTTCAGCAGCACCTCCACCTCCAGCTGGAAGCGATCCACCACCGGGCGGGCGATAAATGATGGCTCTTCCTCAGGCGGCAGTCTGTTCGCCGCGATTTCGATGCCGGTGGCTGCGGCAATGCGCCGCGCCATCTCGATGTCGGCCTGATCTCCCACCGATGCACTGGCATAAAGATGAGTCAGCTCGGCATATTCGCGGATGCCGGGCAAATAGGCGTTACGAGCAAAAAACCACAGGCTCAGAGCCTGACTCAGACCAACGATCAAACCGGTGATGACAGCAGTGCGACCAAACGCGGTGCGCGGAAGAAGAAACGAGGCCATGGAGCAGCATTCCCTGAGCGACAGATGTCGCCAAGCATGCCATATCCGGACGCCATCGGCAGGCGGAATCCGTCACCACTTGTGTCGGCCGGGTTACTCAGGGACAAATACGTAGCCAACACCCCAGACCGTCTGTAAATAACGGGGACGTGACGGATCCTCTTCGATCAGCCGACGCAGCCGGGATACCTGTACGTCAATGGATCGCTCCATCGCCGACCATTCCCGGCCACGGGCCAGGTTCATCAGCTTGTCCCGGGTCAGCGGTTCGCGCTGATGCTGGGCCAGTGCCTTGAGAACAGCAAACTCGCCGGTGGTCAGGCCCACTTCCTTGCCGTCACGGCTGAGAATGCGGGTGCCGAGATTGAGGGTCCAGGGACCGAAGCGGATCTCTTCCAGGTCGCGGCTTGGCGCGCCGGGCAGATCACGTACCCGTCGCCGCAACACCGCACGAATCCGGGCATCAAGTTCCTTCGGGTTGAACGGCTTGGCCAGATAGTCATCAGCGCCCAGCTGCAGGCCTTCGATGCGCTCGTTATCGTCACCCTTGGCGGTGAGCATGATGATCGGCACATCGTCACCACGCTGGCGCAGCCGCTGGCAGATCGACAGACCATCCTCGCCGGGCAGCATCAGATCCAGCACGATCAGCGAGAACAGCTCCCGCGACAGCGCCTTGTCCATCTGCTCGGCATCACCAACTCCCTTGACGTAAAAGCCCTGCTCTTCAAGAAAACGCTGCAGCAGGCCGCGCAGGCGAACATCGTCATCCACTACCAGGATCTTGTCGCTGGGCTGTTCGCTGCTCATGGCCTGCTCCGGGATTGCAAGGAACCGGCATCTTCATCGCCGCGGCCGGGCTTTTCAACTGCCGCACCCCCCGGCAGGTGACGGGAATGGTTTCAAACTGTGAGCAATCCGGGCAGGCGCTCAGGACAGCGGTAACGAATCCTCACTGCATCGACATGCCCGGCACAGGTATCATCCGCTCACTGAATGCACACCGGAGACACATCGCCATGTCCGATCTGCCTGCCCGTCTGGTAGCCCGCTGGCGTGCACTGCCGCCGGTGCCGCGCCTGCTGATCGGAACCTTTGTCGCGATTATCCTGCTGTCGCTGTTCCGGCCGTCGGCGCCGCAAAAGCCGGCCACCGACAGCAGCCCACGGGTGCAGGTGGAACGGGCACAGCCGGGACGATTCTCACCACAGCTATCGCTGTTTGGCCGAATCGAGTCACCAGCCAGCGCGACCCTGTCATCTTCGGTGGTGGCGCTGGTGCAGCAGGCGGTGGCGCTGCCCGGCGACCGGGTCAGCAAAGGCGAGCTGATCCTGCAGCTCGACCCTCGCGAGGCGGCGCTGGCCCGGGCTCAGGCCGAAGCCTTGCTGTCCCAGGCTGAGGCACAGAAG
>JBFHPX010000192.1:0-4870 GCA_041592575.1 Alcanivoracaceae bacterium | reverse complement strand
CAACAATTGGCCTGAAAAGATTCCGTTTGATCCTGATTTTCCTGTTTGCCCTCAGCCTGATCGCCCTGCTGGGCGCCGGCTACTGGCTGAAAGGTCGCCACTGGCTGGAAGACTGGCAGGTGGCGCAGCAACTGAGCCATGCGGTAGATCGGGTCGAGGCTGTGCAGACGCCGCTGGGCGAGTTTATCCAGCGCACCGGATTCCGACCCAACAGCCCGCTGGATGCACGTCTGGATGAAAGCCTGCTGCAGGGCGATGAGGTTATCGACGATATCCGCTTCGGCCAGTCTGCGTTGCTGACCGTGACGTTTCGCAGCGCAACAAGCCAACTGCAAGGCCACACCCTGATCTTTATTCCGGAACAAACCGGTTCCGGGCAATGGCGATGGCGCTGTGATGAAGGCTCGTTACCGGCCGAACTGCGGCCGGCACGCTGCCGCAGCAATGATGCTGTAGCCAGGCAGAGCATGCCGGTCAGCCCGCAAATGCCGAGCATCCCGGCGCCGGTTCGCGAGGCGGTGGACAAGCAGTTTGATCCACTGACCCAACGCGCCGCCACCGTCCGCAGCGTACTCGAAGACAAGATCGAGAGCAGCAAGGACATTCGCCTGAAAGTGAACCAGTTTCTGCTGGAGACCGGGCAGCTGCCCATCAGCAATCGGCAAATCAACCTGCCTGAAGCGCACAAGCTGGCCGACCGTCATTTTCGTCGCATAGGGCTCGATAACAGCGGCGCTATCGTTTATGAATTCGGCGATGGCATCGCCGGCATGGAAGGACACAGGTTCATGCTGGTGCCCACCGGATTTCCCGGCGTCTGGCGCTGCCAGAGCGCGCTGCCCGAAGATCATGTTCCGTCACTGTGCAGCAACCAGGTTCTTTAAAAGTAGCTCGCCGACTTCAGCAAAGCAGACGGGAGAAAGGCAGATAATCGACCAGACTGGCGGTGGTCACGGTCTGGCCGGCAGGCACCCGCGCCAACCCTTCCGACCAGCAGGCAGAACTGAGCATCCCGGAGCTCTGGTTCGGGTGTGCTTCAAGCGCACCGTCAGCATTGATTCTGACCCGCAAATATTCTTCACGCTTGCCGGCCTTGCCAACCTCGAACGCAGCCGGCAACGGATACCAGACAGGGGCTGGCGCAGTGACACCGCGGCAACGATCCAGCAGTGGTTTGACCAGTAACAAGAATGTCACCAGCACTGCAGCCGGGTTACCCGGCAAGCCGAGAAACAGACTGCTGCCCACCTTGCCAAACGCAAATGGCTTGCCCGGTTTGATTGCCACCTTCCACAAATCAATACGACCGAGTGCCGACACCGCATCGCGAACGTGATCCTCCTCACCCACCGACACACCGCCAGTGCTGATGACCAGTTGTGCCGATTGTGCCGCCCGCTCAAGCGCCTCTCGGGTTGCCGCCGCGCTGTCAGCAACAATGCCCGAATCGACCACATCACAGCCGAGCTGCTGCAACAGCGCGGTCAGCAGCGTGCTGTTGGAATTATAGATTTTCCCGGGCAATGGCTTCTCCCCGGGGATCTGCAGTTCGCTGCCAGTGGTCAACAGCGCAACCCGCAGACGCTGATGCACCGGCACCTCGGCCAAGCCAAGCGAGGCGATCAGCCCCAGATGCCAGGGAGTGAGCACGGTGCCGGCGGTCAGCACCGTTGCGCCAACCTGCACATCCTGACCGCGACGACGAATATTGGCGCCAGCTTTTGCCGCCGGCAATGACACTGAATCAGCTTCAACAACACAGTCTTCCTGCATTACCACGGCATCGGCGCCGGGCGGCACTGCGGCGCCGGTAAAAATTCGGGCGGCGCTGGCTGGTGCCAGCGGCTTTGGCATCACCCCGGCCGTCACCCGATCAGTGATCGGCAAGGACCGACTCGCATCACTGCTGCGCAATGCATAACCATCAACCGCACTGTTATCAGCCGGCGGCACATCAATCGGACTGACCAGATCGGTGGCCAGCACGCGCCCACAAGCCGCCGACAAGGCAACCAGTTCCTGTGCGCACAAACACGCCGACTGCGACTGCAATCGGGCAATGGCATCCGCCACACTGATCATGCCGATTGGCCTTTCTTCTGTACCAGGCCGACAAAGTTGCAGGGGCGCTGACGGCTGTCCAGCTGCGGCGCAATAATCCGGTCCCAGCCGGTGGCACAGGCATTGTTGGAGCCGGGCAAGCAGAAAATCACGGTGTGATTGGCGACACCTGCCAACGCCCGCGACTGGATGGTGGAAGTGCCGATGTCGTCCAGTGACACCTGACGGAACAGTTCACCAAAGCCCTCGATCGGCTTGTCGAATAACGGTCGCAGTGCCTCCGGCGTGCTGTCACGGGCGGAAAACCCGGTGCCGCCCGTGACCACGACCGCCTGAACCTGAGTATCGGCGATCCATGCTGACACCACTGCCCTCAAAGCATAGATATCATCAGGCACCAGATTGCGCGCAATCAGTTGGTGGCCGGCCTGCTGCAGCCTCGCCACCAGCAGGTCGCCGGAGCTGTCGGTGGCGGCGGTACGGGTATCACTGACCGTCAGCACAGCAATGCGCAACGGAGTAAAGACAGATTCGGCCTGTGCCATGGGAGTGCCCGTGCGATCAGCGGATGAAGGCCTGAATTCTGGCCAGCCTGTGCAGTGATGTGCAAGTCGGATTGTCGCTGACCGGTTTTGTCGTGATACTGACTGTCAGTCAGCCGACGACGGACAATAACAACAGGGAAGGAGTGACCATGCTGCGCCCGCTCGCCATCGCACTGTATATCGCCAACTTCGCCTGGCTCTGGATCAGCGCTGCCAGCCTGCCCGACCCGGTGGCGGTTCACTTCAATGCGTTCGGCTTTGCCGACGGCCATAGCAGCATTGTTCAGCATATAAGCATCATGTCACTGGTGATTGCGCTGCTGGCATTACTTGGACTGGGCATGCCCTGGATCATCCGACGCACGCCTGCACGCTGGCTTTCCATGCCCGGCGTTGACCTCAAGCGCCTGCCGAGGGAGCAGATCAACGCCCTGATGGACCGGTTCAGCCATGGCTTTGCCGTGGTCATGGCACTGTTTCTGCTCTGGATCCAGTGGCTGACCGTGAGCGCCAATCAGCTGGTTCCGGCACGGCTCGATCTCGGCCTGCTGTATATCGGCATGGGGCTGATGATGCTGGCGATGGTCGCCCTGACCATAGATGTGATTCTGGCTTTCCGCCGCGCCGACCGCGCCTGACACCCCGCCTTGACAGTTACTGACAGGCCGTAGCCTTGCCCGGCGGCCCGGCGTAGATTCCCTGTATACCCGGATTCACCCGAGGACCACGCCGTGAACAACATGCAAGCCGCCGAGCACAAAGCCGCCCAGTTGCCCCGTTTCCCGCAGCGCCATCTGGAGCATATCCCGGGCGATTACGGCTGGCCGCTGTTCGGTCACACCTTCGAGTTCCTGCGTGATTTTCAGGGACTGGTAAACCGTGGCGCAGCCCAGTATGGCCCGGTATTCAAGGGCAACATCTTTTTCCAGCGCGGCCTGACCATGCTCGGCCCGGACGCCAACGAGTTCGTGCTGCGCGATCAGGCCCATGTATTTTCCAGCCGGGCGGCCTGGAACCCGATGCTCGACAAGCTGTTCACCAACGGCCTGATGATGCGCGACTTCGCCGACCACAAGCTGCATCGGCGGCTGCTGCAGCAGGCTTTCAAGAAGCCGGCCCTGTCCAGCTACATGACCAGCATGAATCCGCATATCGCTCGCGGCCTTACCCGCTGGCCCACCGGCAGGGAATTCAGTTTCTTCGACGCGATCAAGTCACTGCTGCTGGATGTCGGCGCAGAAACCTTCCTCGGCTTGGAGATGGGACCGGAAGCGAAGCAGGTCAACGAGGCGTTTGTCGCCGAAGTGGATGCCTCGCTGGCGGTGCTGCGGGTCGAGATACCCGGCACCACCTGGTATCGCGGCATGAAGGGCCGGCGCTTCCTCGAGAAGTTCATGACTGACCTGATCCCGCAGAAACGCGCTGGCAACGGCACCGACTTCTTCTCCGAGCTGTGCCGCGCCGTTGATGAGGAAGGCGAGCTGACCCTGAGCGACGAGGACATCATGAATCACATGATTTTCCTGCTGTTTGCTGCCCACGACACCACCACCAGCACGCTCAGCTCGATCATCCATGCGCTGGCGCGCAACCCCGAGTGGCAGAGCCGCCTGCGCGAGGAGTTTCGCGCGCTGGGCAAGGATCATCTTGACTACGATGATCTCGATAAGCTGGAAAGCACCACCTGGGTGTTCAAGGAAGCGCTGCGCATGTATCCGCCACTGCCGACCATTCCGCGCCGGGCGGTGGAGGACACCGAATTCAACGGCATCCGTATCCCGAAAAACACGCTGGTCAGCATCGTGCCGCTGCATACCCACTATATGGAAGAATTCTGGAGCAACCCGACCCGGTTCGATCCGGAGCGGTTCTCGCCCGCCCGTGCGGAAGACAAGAAACACTTCTATCAGTGGGTACCGTTTGGTGGCGGCCACCACAAGTGCATCGGCCTCAACTTTGCCGAGCTGCAATCGAAGATCTTCCTGTTCCACTTCCTGCGCGATTATCAGGTATCGGTGCGGCCTGGCTACGAGGCGCCCTATCAGCTGGTGCCGCTGGCAATGCCGAAAGACGGCCTGCCGGCAACCATCCGCAAACTGTAAGACAGCTGTGCCCGGCGGCAGCCCCTCACGGGAGCCGCCGCTGCTGCTATACTGCCGCTTCATTTGATGCTGCAGATACGTTGTCATGAAATATGCGATTCTTCCGGTCACCCAGTTCGAGCAGAACTGTTCCATCCTGCAGTGCGAGGAAACCGGCAACCT
>JBFHPX010000191.1:0-4870 GCA_041592575.1 Alcanivoracaceae bacterium | reverse complement strand
GTATTCGTCACCGGTGGTGGCTGCTCGGGCTTTCAGTACGGCTTTTCCTTCGATGACGAGATCGCCGAAGATGACACGCGCGTGGAAACGCTGGGCGTACGGTTGCTGATCGACCCGATGAGCGTGGTGTACCTGGAAGGCGCCGAGATCGACTACCGCGATGATGTCAACGGCGCGCAGTTCGTGATCCGCAACCCGAATGCAACCACGACCTGTGGTTGCGGCTCCTCGTTCGCCGTCTAGGCGACGCTGACGGGTGCTGGCGGCGGGGCATAACGTGCGCCGAGTATGGTCGGCCTGCGTGCGCCCGTGATCTTGGTGCAGTCCGAGGCGACGCCGCTATCGCAGCGTGCGGCCAGTAGCGCAATCATGGCGCCTTCGACCGCTTGCGGAGGCCAGCCCACGTCGTCGCTCTGACGGACCGTGATGTCTGGCAGTGCCATCGCCAGCCGCTCCATCAGGAAGGGATTGGCGCTGCCGCCGCCGACCACGAACAACTCCTGCAACCCGTGCTGACAGGCCGCGGTGGCCACGGTACTCACGGTGAGCTCGAGTAGCGTTCGCAGGACGTCCCGTGGATTTTCGGTATGCACCAGCTGGGCATCCAGCCAGCGCTCGCTGAAGTATTCACGTCCGGTGGATTTGGGGTGACTGCGGCTGAAGTAGGGATCGGCAAGCAAGCGATTGAGCAGCTCGGGCAGCACCTGGCCCTGGCGCGCCTGTTGGCCTTCCGCGTCATAAGGGCAGTCAAAATGCTGCGCGCACCAGCCATCCATCAGCCCGTTTGCCGGCCCGGTGTCGTAGCCGGCAATGCAGCGGCCATTTTCGATGATGCTGATGTTGGCAATGCCGCCCAGGTTGAGGACAGCGACCGTTTTCCTGGGGCTGCCGAAGACCGCTTCATGGAACAGCGGCGCCAATGGGGCGCCCTGGCCTCCAGCGGCCATATCGGCGCGACGGAAGTCGGCGAAAACCGGGAGTCCCGTGGCTGAGGCCAGGTGGGCCGGGCTTCCCAGCTGCAAGGTGTTGGCGTGCTCCGGGGCGTGGAAGATGGTCTGGCCGTGAAAGCCAATGCCAGCGATTGGCTGCCCGCCGGCCATGCTGGGGCTGCTCAGCAAGTCCCGGACGGCATCCGCATGGGCGCGCGCGATTTTCACGTCCAGCGCCATCCACTCGGTCCATGATGCCGGTGGCTGCAGTGGGAGCCCCTTGAGGGCTGCTTGCAGCTCTGCGGGCCATGGGTGAGTGTGATGCGCAACAAGCGCCGCCGGGTGCAGAGCCGGATCGACCTGGATGGCTACCGCATCGATGCCGTCAACGCTGGTGCCTGACATCAGCCCGACCCAGACGGGTGGTGGCATCGGGCTCATCGCGATTCTACGGCGTGACCTGGGCGACTTGCGGCGAGTTCGGTACGGCTTCCAGCTGGGCCAGCAGGGGCTCGGCGTGAACCCGGAAGCGCGCCAGTTCGCTGGCCGGCAGTGGATCGGCTGCTGGCAGTTTTACGCCCAGCGGGTCGGCGTGTTTTCCGTTGATATGGAATTCGTAGTGCAGGTGCGGGCCGGTTGCCAGGCCCGATGAGCCGACATAGCCAATGATCTGGCCCTGCTTGACCCGGGCGCCGGTCCGAATGCCATTGCCGTAACGGGACATGTGCGCGTACAGCGTCTGGTAGGTCCCGTTGTGATGAATGATGACGGTGCGGCCGTAGCCGCCCTTGGTTGCAGCATGCGCAATGCGGCCGTCGCCTGTTGCCCGGATCGGTGTGCCGTGGCGAGCGGCATAGTCGACACCCTTGTGCGCCCGGACCTTGTTCAGGATCGGGTGCCGGCGCCCGTTGGAGTAACGCGAACTGATGCGGGTGAAGTCCACGGGTGTCCGCAGAAAAGCCTTGCGCAGCGGGCGTCCGTCCGCGCTGAAGTATCCGGGAAAGCCGTCTTCGGGCTCGAAGCGGATCGCAGAAAAATTCCGATGGTTCTGCTTGTACTCGGCTGCCAGAATGATGGGCCGCCCGACGACATCGCCGGTTTCGGCATCCAGGGATTCCTGAAAAATCACCTTGAGCTCGTCACCTTCCCGGACATCGCGAGAGAAGTCGATGTCCCAGGCGAAAATTTCGGCGAACTGCATGATCAGGCGGTCGCTCATGCCTGCGTCCAGCGCCGCCAGGTACATGCTGCTGCTGACTGTGCCGGCCAGCTCACGGGTGCGGTGTTCGGTGGGGCGCTGCGCAATGCTTTGGGTAAAGCCTTGTTCGCCGCGTTCGATGACCAGTGTTTCCAGTGGCGAGAGGGCATACCGCAGCGCGTGAAGTTTTTCCCCGTCGCGGGTGATCTCCAGGGATTTGCCCGGCTGAATGTTGCGCAGGCGGCGAGCGTCACCCTTGAGGCGAGAAACAGCCAGCCAGTCGCTGGCAGCTATGCCCGCCTTGCTGAGCAGGGAAGACAGGCTGTCACCCTTGCGGATGGGCAGGGTCTGCTGATTGTAAGCTTCGATTTGCGGGTCGGTTTCCAGTGCCGCGGCATCGTCTTCGGTCGTATTTTCGATGCGCTCATCCGGCGGGGCCGTCGGTGGAACGAAGCTGACACTCGGTGGATCCACCAGTAGCGGGGTGTCGAAGATTTCCGACTCGATCAGATCGCCGGCGAGCGATGGGTCGGTCGCATCGGCGAAGGAGTCAGTTTCCGCAGCGGATGCGTGAGCATGGGCCTCGGCAACGGGGTTGATCATCGCCAGTTTTTCGCTGGCATAGGTCGTCGCCGGGGAGTGTGAAAACTCCGTTGTGCTTGGCGCGATCTGGGTCCCCAGAATCAGCACAGCGAAACCCGCCGGTACCCATGCAAGGGCGACGGACCTTTTATGGCGATGTTCTGAGTGCCCTAGAATGGCGCGCTGCATGAGGTAAAACCTCGATGGTTACTCCCAAAGTTGCAGAAATACTAAGGGAACAGGTTTGTTAATTCAACAAAAAACAATTGGATAGGTGGCTTTCTTGAGCAAGGACGTCAAAAAGCTGACGCAGGCTGATAAATATGGCAGGGAAAACACATGACGACTGTGGCTGATCAACTCATGGAACTGGGCCGCGGTACGGCACAAATCGTGCCCGAGGGTGGCCTGGAAAAACGTCTCGAGAAGGCTGATGGTCGCCCTCTGGTCGTGAAGGCGGGGTTTGACCCGACCGCTCCGGACATTCATCTGGGGCATACCGTCCTTATTAACAAGCTGCGGCACTTTCAGGATGCCGGGCACCAGGTTGTCTTCCTGATTGGTGACTTCACCGGTCGCATTGGTGACCCTACCGGCAAGAATGTCACCCGCAAACCCCTGACCGAGGAGGACGTGCTGCGCAATGCGCAGACCTATCAGGAGCAGGTCTTCAAGATCCTGGACCCGGAGAAAACACGGGTTGAATTCAACTCCACCTGGTTAGGCAAGATGTCCGCCGCCGAAGTGGTCGGGCTCGCCGCTCGTCACACCGTAGCCCGAATGCTGGAGCGGGAAGACTTCAGTAACCGGTACAAGGGTGGGCAACCCATCGCCATTCACGAGTTTCTGTATCCGCTGTTCCAGGGGTACGACTCGGTGGCGCTGCGAGCGGACGTTGAGCTCGGGGGCACAGACCAGCTGTTCAACCTGCTGGTTGGTCGGCAGTTGCAGCAGGAATACGGTCAGGCCCCGCAGGTGGTCATGACGATGCCGATCCTGGAGGGCCTTGATGGCGTGCAGAAGATGAGCAAGTCATTGAACAACTACATCGGGGTGCAGGACGCGCCGGATGACATGTTCGGCAAGGTGATGTCGATCTCCGACACATTGATGTGGAGATACTACGAGCTCATCAGCGCCAGAACGCTGGAGCAGGTCGCTGCGGCACAGGCCGCCGTTCAGGACGGCAGTCTGCACCCCAAGGAAGCCAAGCTGCAGCTGGCATCGGAAATCGTTGCCCGCTTCCACTCAAAAGCAGACTCGGAGCAGGCCCGGCAGAACTTTGAATCCCGTTTCCGCGATCAGGAGATTCCGGATGACCTGGATACGGTCAATGTGACGGCACATGACGAAACCGGGCTGGCACTGCCGCAGCTTCTGCGTGAATCCGGGCTGGCGGCGAGTAGTGGTGAAGCGATGCGTCTGATCAAGCAGGGGGCGGTTCGCCTCGATCAGGTGCGCGCAGAAGACCGAAACCTACGTATTTCCTTGGGTTCGACGGTTTTGGTGCAAGTAGGCAAGCGCAGGATTGCGCGGGTGAGTGTTGTTGGCGATGTGTGAGTCGTCGCTAAGTGATTGACTTGTGGTGGAAGTGAAGTTTTTTTGCGGAAGGTGTTGCACGTCACGAAAATTGGTCTATACTGCGCAGCTCCTGACGCGACGGACACGCCACACGGCGGAGAGGTCGGAAGTCAAAAGTTCTTTAAAAACAAGCAAGTAACTTGTGCGGGTGCTCCTGGTGTGTTGATGCAGATCAAAACACGAGAGCATCCAAATGAAGCGAAGTAATTCGTGAGTTTGGAGAAATCTCAACACTTTAAAGTGGAGAGTTTGATCCTGGCTCAGATTGAACGCTGGCGGCAGGCCTAACACATGCAAGTCGAGCGGTAACAGGAGTGCTTGCACTCGCTGACGAGCGGCGGACGGGTGAGTAATGCCTAAGAATCTACCTAGTGGTGGGGGATAGCCCGGGGAAACCCGGATTAATACCGCATACGTCCTACGGGAGAAAGCGGGGGATCTTCGGACCTCGCGCCATTAGATGAGCTTAGGTCAGATTAGCTAGTTGGTGAGGTAAAGGCTCACCAAGGCGACGATCTGTAGCTGTTCTGAGAGGATGATCAGCCACACTGGGACTGAGACACGGCCCAGACTCCTACGG
>JBFHPX010000190.1:0-4960 GCA_041592575.1 Alcanivoracaceae bacterium | reverse complement strand
CTGAGCGGCTCGGAAGTGGATTATGAACAGGGGCTGATGGGCAGCCGGTTCGTGGTCCAGAATCCGAACGCCACATCGACCTGTGGCTGCGGCTCCTCGTTCTCGATCTGAAACTGTTCGTATCCTGACGCGCCGGCGTCAATTCCGCGTTGTTTCACTGCAGCCGCCATGCTATCCATACCGCTCTTTCCAACAGAGCGGAGCCTAAGGTGACAGAGAATAACAAGATCCCGCGTCATACAGAGCGTGACTACAGTGCGGAAATGGCCGCCGAACGTCGAACCTTTATTACCAGCAAAACCTCAGCCGAACTGAATCATGTGGGAAGTTTTTCCTTCGATCCGGCAGTGTTGCCTGGCAACATCGAGAACTTCTCCGGCGTCGCCCAGATCCCACTCGGGTTTGCCGGGCCGCTGCGCATCAATGGCGAGCACGCGCAGGGTGATTTCTATATTCCGATGGCGACTACTGAAGGGACCCTGTTGGCCAGCTACAACCGTGGCATGCGTATCGCCAGCGCCGCAGGTGGCATAACTACCACGGTGATTGATGATTGCATGCAGCGGGCGCCGTTATTTGTGTTCGAGAATGCCCGTGCTGCACGGGACTTTGGCCGCTGGGTGCATGAGCATTTCTTTGCCATCAAGGCGAAGGCCGAGGAAACCACAAAAAGCGGGCATCTGCGTGATATCCAGCAGTTCGCTCAGGGCAAGATGCGCTGGCTGCGATTCAACTACACCACCGGTGATGCGGCCGGGCAGAACATGGTCAGCAAGGCGACACGCCATGCCTGTCAGTGGATTCTGGAGCAGAAGCCGCCGGGTCTGGAGCATTTCACGCTGGCCGCCAACTTCGATACCGACAAGAAGCACTCCGTGGTCAATGCACTGCACAGTCGTGGCAAGCGGGTGGTTGCAGAAGTGACGTTGCCGGCGGAGATGGTGGAAAAGGTGCTGCACACCAGCAGCAAGGCGATGCATTACCAGCGTCAGTTATCCAACATGGGCGCGATGCTGGCCGGTTCAGTGAATAATGGCTCGCATTTTGCCAATGGTATTACCGCCATGTTTATTGCCTGCGGACAGGACGTTGCCAACGTTGCTGAATCTTCTGCGGGCATGGTTTATACCGAGTTAAACGACAATGGTGATTACTATGTCTCGGTGACGATCCCGGCGCTGATTGTGGCGACATACGGCGGCGGTACCGGCTTGCCGACGCAGCGCGAGTGTCTCGAGGTGCTCGGCTGTTATGGCGCCGGCAAGGTCAACCGGTTGGCGGAGATTATGGCTGCCGTCGTGTTGTGTGGTGAGTTGTCGCTCGGCGCGGCGATCGTCGCCGATGAGTGGGTCTCGAGTCATGACAAATACGGTCGTAACCGACCGTAAAGGAACATGTATCAGGGAGGATTGCCATGAGTCAGGATGTGCTGAACACCAATACCAGTCAGTGGTCGCTGGTAATTCACCGTGTCACGCAATCGTCGGCGGAAATCTGGGTGGGAACCCTGTTTCCGTTTATGAAAATGCCGGATCACGCCAGAGTTGTGATCCGTGATGATCAGGGACAGGAAACGGAGTATCCGCTGGTTCGCAGTGACTGGCAGCGACCATTCCGCAGTATGAGTCAGCGTTTCGGCGCGTTGGTTAAGGTGACCGCGCTGACACCCGGAAAGCAGTATCAGGTACGCTTCGAGCGGCGTATCGAGGCGCTGGCGGGGGTGCGATCACAGCCAATATGGCAGTATCTTCGCGATGGCGAGTTCGGCACCTTGCCCGACGCACTCCCCGACGCTACCCAGGCGCCTTTCACGGTCGGGCTTGGCAGCTGCTTTTACAATCACCGCGATGGAGGACATGCGGCGGCAGCCTACAAGGCTATCTACGAGCATGGTGGCCATGCCAGTCCCGATATCACCTTTCTCAGTGGTGACCAGGTTTATCTGGATATCGGCTTCGACTCACTGTCGCTGATTCCTAAAGAAATTCGCGAACGGATTGCCACAGATTACGCCGTACACTGGCAGGCACTGGGCAGCATCTTCACACGCGGCGGCACCTGGATGTTGCCAGACGATCATGAGTACTGGAATGACTATCCGTTTTACGACTCACTGCTACCAACGTTGCTGCCGCTGAAGTTGTCTGCGGTGCGAAGAGCCTGGTCCCAGGCTTCGCGCGATGCGGTCAGCAATATCCAGCGCAGTGCTCAGGTTGAAACCTTCCGCATTGGCAATGAGCTCTCATTTTGTATCGCCGATCTGCGTTCATATCGACGCGGCAGACGGTTCCTGCCAAAGCGGGCTTTCTCCGAGCTGTGCGACTGGGCACGTAATCTTGACTGCCCGGGTGTGCTGTTGGTGCCACAACCGTTGATCGTTGGCGATGAGTCACTGGAGCGAAATCTGCGCAGCTTTCCCGAGCAGTATTCGGGGCTGCTGGCGGCATTGGCCAGCAGCGGCCATGATGTGGTGCTGCTCAGCGGCGATGTGCATTTCGGCCGGATTGCTTCGGCCCCACTGGGCTTGCAGGGTGGCAAGTTGATCGAGATTATCTCGTCGCCACTGTCGAACCTGACCGGGCTGAATGGGGTGGCCACGGCGACGCCGGAGCTCAAGCCAGGGCGCTTCCCGGACAGTGCGACGGCGGCGCGGCTGGGCTGGCATGCCAGCCCGGTCGACTATCAGAACGGCAACTGGACGGTTTCTACCCGCCCGGGGTTTGTGTTGTCCGCCTACCCCAAGGCTCGCACCCGGGAACATTTCATGACTATCGGCTTTCGCCGCGATGGTCTGGGTGGTGTCAGTCTTGAGGCCAATGCCTGGCGAGTGCGTGAACGAGCGGGTCCAGACAATATGCCGGTGGCAGATTTTCGTCAGCCTTTTATCACCCGGCTGCGCTGAGCCGGTCTAGAATATCGGCATGAGACTCGATTTCTATATTGCCCACGCCGCTGGTCTGTCGCGTCGTGAGGTAAAAATACTGATAAGCCGCGGCGAGATCAGCGTTGATGACAACCTGCGGCCGAAGGCGAGCCTGCAGCTCCAGCCAGGCCAGCTGGTGCGCTGTCGCGGTGAGCTGCTCAGTCTGCCCGGGCACCGTTACCTGATGCTGCACAAGCCTGCCGGCCTGATCAGCTCAACTTGCAATCGCGACGGCGCGTCGGTGCTTCAGCTACTGCCCGCCGAGCTGCGTCGGGACCTGCATATTGTCGGTCGCCTCGACGCCGACACTACCGGCCTGTTGTTGCTGAGCTCGGACGGCCAGTGGTCGCATCGGATTACCTCGCCTAAATCCTCTTGCAGCAAGGTCTATCGTGTCAGCACGGCGCGCCCCCTGACCGGGCAAATGATCGAGCAACTGCGCGAGGGCGTCCAGCTGCGCGGTGAACAGCGGCCGACCCTGCCGGCTCAGGTCGAACAGCTTGATGATTGCTGTTTGCGTCTGACCATTGATGAGGGTCGCTACCATCAGGTAAAGCGGATGCTGGCGGCAGTGGGCAATCATGTCGAAGCGCTGCATCGTGAGCGGATCGGGCCGCTGCCGCTGGACCCTGTGCTGGCGCCCGGCGAGTGGCGCGCGCTGACAGACGATGAGGCAGGACTATTCTGAATCGACCGTAACAAATCCTGATCCCGGGCATCAGTACAGCAGGATGCCGGAGAATCCGGTTTGATGGGTTCCTCACAGTCAGTGCGCTTCACTGCAGTGTGAGTTCAGGAGATAGTCATGCAGCGACGACGTTTTCTACAGCAAGCCCTGTTGCTCGGCGCATCCGCCGGCCTGCCCGCCATGCTGGCGAGGGCGGCTGAGCCTGTGAGTCGACTGGATGTATCAGCTGAAAGCTGGCGCGGCAAGGTTTCCGACGAGGCCTGGCAAGTGCTGTTTCGCGAAGCCACAGAGCGCCCCGGCAGTAGCCCCCTGAACGATGAAAAGCGGGACGGCGTGTTCATTTGCGCCGCCTGCTATTTGCCTTTGTTTTCCAGCGAGCACAAGTTTGAAAGCGGCACAGGCTGGCCAAGCTTCACTCGACCCCTTGAGGCCGGCAATATCGGCACCAGGCGGGACTTCAAACTGATTCTTCCACGCACCGAATATCACTGTGCCCGCTGTGGTGGCCATCAGGGCCATGTGTTCAACGATGGTCCGCCTCCGCGGGGTGAGCGTTGGTGCAACAATGGCGTGGCATTGCGTTTTGTCGTCAAGGGTGAAGCCTTGCCGGCGCTGAGGGGGTGATGTGATGAAATATTTCCTCACTATGTTGATGCTACTGCCGACATGGCTGGTGGCAGCCGAGAAATCAGCGCAACAGGGTGTGGCCATTTTCGCTGGTGGCTGCTTCTGGTGCACCGAAGCAGACTTCGACAAGGTCCCCGGCGTGCTGTCGACGACATCGGGTTATATTGGCGGCGAGCTGGAGCGTCCCAGCTACGAGCAGGTGTCGCGTGGTGGCACCGGTCATCTGGAAGCGGTGAAGGTGGTTTTTGATCCCGAGCACACTGATTACGCGGGTCTGCTGGAGGCATTCTGGCCGACAATAGATCCGCTTGACGCCGGTGGACAGTTTTGCGACCGCGGTCATCACTATCGCAGCGCAATTTTCTATCTTGATGAAGATCAGAAACAACTGGCACAGGCATCGAAGGCGGCTTTGGCCGTCTCGGGGAAGCTGGACGGTGACATAGCGACGCTTGTTCTGCCTGCCGGGAATTTTTGGCTGGCGGAGGAGTATCATCAGGATTATGCCAAACGTAATCCGTTGCGGTACAACTATTACCGCTCCCGTTGTGGCCGTGACCAGCGTTTGCAAGAGGTCTGGAAGCGCCAGTCTCCCTGATCGCTGTCATCAAACCGTAGTGGTGCTGTCATATTCCCGCCCCGACAGCGGTGGATTATGGCGGCATGAATACACCGCGAGAGAAGACATTCGAAAAGCTGACCGGCTATGACCTGCGTGCCAT
>JBFHPX010000189.1:0-5003 GCA_041592575.1 Alcanivoracaceae bacterium | reverse complement strand
TAGGTATTCCACGGGGTATAACCGTGCGAGCAGTTATTCAGAGTACCTCGGGTCAAGGCACCGGTGGGACTGAACCTTGTCTTGATCTTGTCGTTGCCGCGCACCGGACCACGCATTTCCATCTCTGTCAGGGCAGTGACGCGACGGTTATAGACACCGGCAACCACTTCCCAGTTGGAACCGCCCGCCACGCTGCGGCGAACTTCCACCACCGACACACCATGCGCCGCCATTTCCTTAAGCACTTCGTCCTGCGGACGCGGTGCAGGGCTGGCGCCATTGGCGTGGAACACATCCGAGTCAATGTATTCGTGGTTCAGTACCAGCAAACCGTGATCAGATGCGCCATTGATCGGGAAGAAATGCATGCCGTCATGATGCGAGCCAACTTGCTGCAGCTGCTCGGTGCCAGTGTTCATGCCGTCATCACGAAATGCCGGGAAGCTGCCGAGAATCGGCGTGCCCCACGGGATCAACGGCGCCCACTGATACCCTGCCGGCAGGGTAATGGTGTCGGCACGGGAAATCGGAATCGCGTCAAAACCAAGTCGAGGCGCCGCCAACGGGCCACCGGCATTATTACCGCCGGCACTGTTGGAATCGCCACCGCAGCCACTCAGGCTGGCGCCGAGAAAGCCAACCGCAGCGGCGCCGAGCGAGCCCTGCAGAATGGTGCGGCGGGAAAAGCGGGCCTGAATAATATCGGCCATATGGGCATTGGATGACAGGTTCGACATCGGCTCGCTGCCGCTATCGATCAACTGCTGATCAATGTTTTCCTGGATAGTCATGACGTTTCCTCAAACAGGCATCAGTGATGTGGTGGCGCCACAATGGCGTGATGCGAGGTTAGAAGGCCTGTATGACGAAACACGGTCGGAATGATTAAGAAGCGACATCAGATTTATGGCGGCGATAATGCAATTTCATGACGGCATTTATGACAATATCCGAATCACAATTGGCGCACCTGTACCGTGCAGCGAGCAGACAACTGGCGCACACTGCGGCCTTCGCCGTAACCACCCTGATTAAGGAGAAAACATGAGCTGGACCCCGAACCAGATGCCGCCGCAGGATGGTCGCGTTGCCGTGGTAACCGGTGCCAACAGTGGCATCGGCTTTCACGCGACCCGGCAATTGGCCCGCCATGGTGCCCACGTGGTGCTGGCCTGCCGAAATGAAAAGAAGGCCCGTGATGCGATGGCAGAAATTCGTGCCGATATCCCCGCTGCATCGCTGTCGTTCGTGCCGCTTGATCTTTCCAGCCAGAAAAGTGTCCGTGATGCTGCCACCCTGATTCGCCGACAACAGCCGAAAATTGATCTGCTGCTGAACAATGCCGGGCTGATGTGGCTGGAAGAGGGCCTGACCGAAGACGGCTTTGAACAACAGATTGGCACCAACCACTTCGGCCACTTCACCCTGACCCTGCAACTGCTCGAGCGGATGGTGAAAGTGCCGGGTTCGCGCATTGTCACGGTCAGCAGCATTGCCCACCGCGGCGGCAGGATTCACTTCGATAACCTGACACTCAAAGGCGAGTACGGCCGACAGAAGGCCTATGCACAATCGAAGCTGGCGAACCTGATGTTTGCCATTGAACTGGATCGGCGCCTGCAGCAAGCCGGTGCCCGAACCCGATCACTGGCCTGCCATCCAGGCATCTCAAATACCAACCTCGCCGTGCCCGGCATTGTCGAGCAGAGCCCCATGAAGATCGGCAAGATCGTCGACTGGGTCTGGCCGCTATTTACCCAGAGCGCCGAGAAAGGCGCCTGGCCGACCCTGTATGCGGCCACCTCGGCGGATGCAGAAGGCGGCCAGTACTACGGCCCGAGCGGCTGGTTCGAAGCCATGGGCGCACCGGCCCCGGCCCGCGCCCGCCGCTATGCCCGGGACCCGGACAAAGGCCGGCGCCTGTGGCAGTTGTCAGAACAGCTCACCGGCGAGCAGTATCCACAAGGGTAAACTGCCGCCACCGGACCGATTCGGGCGGGGCCGGCAACTGACTCAAATAGATAACTGGCCAGGGATGATCTTTGTGGTACGATAGTTCCACAAAGATGCGAGGGCTTGCCAATGATGACCATCAACCTGCAGCGTCGGGCGCTGCTCAAGGCCATGATGCTGGGCGCGGGCGCCATGGCCCTGCCCGCCCGGCTGCTGGCCAGTGCCGGCAGCACGCTGCGCTGGCAGAACTGGTCCGGCAATCAGGTCGCCCACCCCGAGGCCATGCATTTCCCGATGGACGAGGACGCGCTGCGGCAAATTCTGAAAGCAGCCGCCGGCACAGTGCGCGTCTATGGCGGCAGCCATTCGTTCAGCGGCCTGGTGCCCACCGATCACACCCTGATTTCCCTTGAAGGCATGAGCGGCATACGTCGTCATGACCCGGAAGCGCTCACCGCCAGCTTCGGCCCCGGCACCCGCATCGCCATGGCCAGTGCGCAGAACTGGGAGATCGGCCAGAGCTTCATGAACGAGCCGGACATCAACCTGCAGTCGCTGGCCGGCGCAGTGGCCACTTCGACCCATGGCACCGGCAGCGGCTTGCCGAGCCTGTCGGGCATGATTGCCGGCGTGCGCATGATGACTGTCGATGGCGAAATTCACGAGCTGACCGAGGCAGATGGCGATCTGTTTCGCGCCGCCTGTGCTTCCCTCGGCGCCCTTGGCATCGTCACCGAACTGACTTTCAAAAATGTTCCGGCTTACCGACTGCAGGATGAAACCCGGGTAATGGGTTTGCGCGATGCCATGGACCTGATGGAGCGCGAACACGACAAGGTACGCAATCTGGAATTTTTTGCTTTCCCGCGTGGCGAGACGGCGATGGTCAAGATCACCCGGATCACCGATGAGCCGGATACGCCGCCGGTGGAAGCCGACAGCAATGACCTGCTTGAACTGGCCAGCGATGTATCAATGAAAGCGCCGTGGCTGATTCCGGCCATCCAGAAGGCGGTAACATTCTTTGTTGAGGAAGAAATCCGCCGCGGCCCGGCCCATGTGATCTATGCGCAAAAACGCAGCGTGCCATTCAACGAAATGGAATACACCGTGCCTCTGGAGAAGGGTCTGGAGTGTCTGGAGGAAGTCTGCGCAAAAATCCGCAATGATCGGATGAACGTATTTTTTCCGATCGAGTTCCGCTACACCGCCGCTGACAACAGTCTGATTGGCATGTTCAGTAACCGGGCCGGCGCCTCCATCTCGGTGCACCAGTATCACAAACAGGAATACCACACCCTGTTCAATGCAGTGGAACCGATCATGCAGCGTTATGAAGGCCGGCCACACTGGGGCAAGCTGCACACCATGGATTCCGCCGGTCTGGCCAGTGTGCATCCCGGCTTTGAAAAATTCCGCGAGCTGCGCCGCCAGCTTGATCCGCAGGGCAAGCTGCTGAACGCGCATCTGCGCCACATTCTTGGCGAGATTGCTGCGTGAAGCGCCGCCAGCTTCTGATAGGCGCTGCCGCGATGGGTCTGGGTGCCTGGTGGCTGAAGCCGGGCGATCGCGGCGCGCCGCATGATGAATATTTCCGCAACCTGCAGAACGCGCTGCAGTCACTTGGGGCAGGCAGGCCGCTGCTGGTGATTGATCGTCAGCGGCTGCGACAGAATTGTGAGCGCCTGATCGATAATCTGCCGCCGGGCAAGGCATTCCGCATTGTTGCCAAGTCACTGCCGTCACTGGCACTGATTCGGGAAGTGATGGCACTGACTGGTTCACAGCGCCTGATGACATTTCATCAGCCATTCATGAATGTACTGGCTGCGGCAGAACCGGAGGCCGATCTTCTGCTCGGCAAACCGATGCCGGTGGCCGCCGCGGCGCAGTTCTATCGCGAGTTGGACCGCAGCAATGGCTTTGATCCCGCCACACAGGTGCAATGGCTGATCGACAGCCTGCCACGTCTTGAACAGTATCTGGCATTGGCCGAATCGTTGCAGCAGCGTTTCCGCATCAGCATCGAGATTGATGTCGGCCTGCATCGCGGCGGCCTGCAAAAGGCGGAAAATATTGACGCCTTGCTCGACATTATCCGTCAGCATCCACAGCATCTCGAACTGGCCGGACTGATGGGCTATGATGCCCACGTCGGCAAGATGCCCGGCTTCATTGAAAGCACGGAAACCTCGCTGCACAGATCCAATGCCATTTACCAATCTTTTATTGATCGCATTCTCAATCGGCACAGTGATCTCTGGCGCGAGGATCTGGTACTGAACGGCGCCGGCAGCCCGACCATCCGCCTGCACGACGAAAGCTCTCCACTGAACGAAGTCTCCGCCGGCTCCTGCCTGCTCAAACCGACCGATTTTGATTTGCCGCTGCTCGGCGATTTCGAGCCGGCCGCGTTTATCGCCACTCCGGTCCTGAAGAAACTTGATGGCCTGACCATGCCGGGCCCGTTACCGATCGGCAGCCTGTGGCAAAGCTGGGACCCGAATCGGGCCACCACCTTGTTTATTTATGGCGGCAAATGGATGGCGAAACCGGTATCGCCGGCGGGGCTGAGCGAGAATACCCTGTATGGCAGCAGTTCGAACCAGATGATGCTGAACGGGTCTGCGGCCCAGCAACTGGAGGTCGACGACTGGATATTCCTGCGGCCGACACAAAGTGAGGCAGTGCTACTGCAGTTCGGCGACATGCTGGCACTGGATGCGCAATATGCCGCCCAGTGGTGGCCGCCGCTGGACGCCGGCCATGGCCGCTGAGACAACCCCCGGCTCGTCGCACTTCCCGCTGCTGCTGCGCTTCCCGGCGCTGGCAGCACTGAAACCGATTCCGCTATGCAAACTGCCAACACCGGTGGAAAATTTCCCCGGCAAGGCAACACTATGGATCAAACGCGACGACCAGACCCGCGAAGATCAGGGCGGCAACAAGCCTCGAAAGCTGGAGTTTGTTCTCGCTGATATCCGTCGCCGCGGTGCTGATCGAGTGATTACCCTTGGCGCCACCGGCACCAATGCCGGCGTTGCCAGCGC
>JBFHPX010000188.1:0-5062 GCA_041592575.1 Alcanivoracaceae bacterium | reverse complement strand
TTCTCTGCGCATCAGGGCAGCAGCGCCGTGAAGTTAACTGAACACCCTGGTGAGTTCAGATCCTGAACAAACAACTCGAACTCGATCGGCGTGGTTGGCCCCAGTGTTACCCGGTAGGAGTCGGCATCAAGAACAGCACCGCTGGCAGCCCCCTGAGTGACCGTCAGAGTCCAGTCCAGATTCGCCGCGGCCGGACTGCAGGGCAACCAGCTCGGGACAGTAAAGTCGACATCTGTTCCCGGCGTGGCCAGTGCCCCGTTGGGAATAATAATCAGACCGTCGTTACTGGTGAAACCGGCGGTATTGTAGAGAACGGTGTAAGCACAGAAGGCTTCATCCACCACTGCCGTACAACTGCTCAGATCTCCGACTTGCACAGTGAACGAACGCTCCTCCGGATCGCCGTTATCACGCTCGGGAGCCAGGTAGTAGACGACATGCAGCCCGGATGCCAATGCCACCTGACGCTGGGCAATCAGAGAAAAAGCTCCGGACAGTCCGGAAGTGCTGGAGACCTGAAGTACATTTCCCTTTGCCCCGGTCGGATCACCGGTGATCTCACGGAGCGCGGTAATATCTACATTGGCGCCGATTCCCACCGCGTAAAACTGGCGGCCGGCCACGTCATCGTCGATATCCGAGTAGGATTGGGAGGTCGTATTGTGGGCACCATCAGTGATGAGTATCGCAAAGCCGATATCGGCGGTATCAATCAGCACATAGTCGGTCCAGGACTGCCCCGCCGCCAGCACCGCACCGTACAGGTTGGTTGAGGAGTCGCGCAGGAACGTCTCTCTGGGAATGGAATCAATGGCAGCCGTCAGTGCCACCGGATCATCAGTGTAACCAGTCAACTGGGTGACGCTGCCATCAAAAATAAAAATCGACATCAGCTGAAAAGACTGCATCCCGTCCACAGCCACCTGTGCAGCCTGCTTGATCAAGTCAATATCCGTGGCCGTGAAGCTACGGCTGATATCCAGAACCAGCGCCGTACGCAGCGTAAGGTCGGTCAGCGGAATGGCCTCCACATGGATCGGGGCCTCGGCACTGCTGACGATCTCGTTGCCTTCGGAATTGAAGAAACGGAAATTATCAACGGTGGCGCCGGTGCGCGCGTTACCTTGCAGGTCGACAATCCCCACGGTCAGGGAGATTAGTGAGGGCTGGGTTCCGGCAGCCGTCCAGCCACGCATCTGGAACGGACTGTTGCCGAGCGGAATGGCAGTGTTGATGCCGCTGCCGCAGAACAGAATTTGCAAGGCACTTGTTGCATTAACGCTATCGATGCCATTGCTGAAACGGCAGGTTTTGCCAACCGGAACCTGAGTCACGGTAAGCGTGTAACCACTGGAGACATTGACTTGGGTGGTGAACGAGCTGACGCCATTTGTCGTGATCGTCAGCGTTTCGGCGCCCAGTGCCACCTGCACCTGCTCGCCAACGTCAAGTCCGCTGACATCAACCTGCGGGTTCGCGAATACCAGGCCCTCAGTATCGTTGTCGACGCCACAGGCGGACAAAATTGCGCAGGCGGCAAGCACGGCCAGTTTGTTATACGGTTTCATTATTGTCATCCCGTTTACCCGCTGCTGGTCAGAGCGCAGTCAGATCAGAACCGGTAGAAAGCACCTACCGACGGGCCTTGACGATCGAGAGCATCAAACGGCTCGCCGGTCATCGCCCAGTACTCAACGTTCAGGCCAAGGCGCTCGCCAAGGCCCAGATCGAACCCGCCGGCATAACCCAGATCCTGAAGAGTAGCCGACGCGTCGTCAAAACTTTCCTTGATGTAGGTATAGCTCAGGCCGACATACGGTACGAAACTGCCGAATTGCTTCTGAACACGAAGAAACCCGCCTACAAAGTAGTCATTGCGGTATTCCTGCCCACCCTGCTCTTCCGGCACGACGGTAGCGCCGACGCGCAGCTCCGAAACGAAGTAATCATTGATCTTGCCGCCCACCCGGATCATCAGATCGCCGGTTTCGTCTTTGCTGTCATCAAAAAAGCGGTCGTCGCTCTCAATCTGGATGTAGCTCACGGCAATGTAGCCGGGATAAAAATCATCTGCTACAGACATCGAAGAAACACCGCATAGCAGTGCACCGGCGGCGAGGGATGCGATAGTTTTGTTCATGTTGTTCTCTCCATCTGCGAGATGATTGCCGAGCGGTTGGTATCAACCACCGTTTTCACGGTTAGCCTTGATCGTTTCACGCTCGTTCTGCAGCTGATCGTGCTGTGCCGGGGTGCAACCCAGACAACGGACAAAGGTCGCCCGGGCCGGGGCCTTGACCAAGCTCTCCGACGTTTCATGCACGTTGTTGCCAATAAGGCTGAATGGCAAGGTGATGGTAAACAGCCCCACGCCAATAGCTGTGCTTAGTAACAGCACCGGGCGGGCAAACAGGGCATCCGCCGCCATTGCGATTTCCCCTGGCCGATCACTGTTTGGGTCGAAGGCATGAGCCATCGGCGCCCAGCCTGCGAACAGAAAAGTGAAGGCGAGAACGGAGGCCAGAACCGGGCGCTTTGCTCGCAGCATGATGGAACCCTCTAATTGCTTGTTATAGTTAAAGTAGTGCTGCCATTATGGCTTCTAAGTTCTTAATAAACCGGCAATTGCTCACAATCTACACTTTTGATTCCATCGCGGCAACCCATCAGCGTTGACATTCCGGGCAATAGCAGGTCGCCCTCTGCCCGTGGCGGGTGGCGCGCAGCCTGGCACCACAAACCATGCAGGGCTCGCCACCACGGCCGTACACCGACAGCGCCTGCGCGAAGTAACCCGGCTGGCCATCGGCGCGGGTAAAGTCTCGCAAAGTGGTACCACCTGCCTGAATGGCCCGGACCAGCACCTCTCGAATGCTCTGCGCCAGCCGGTCATAGCGGGCCCTGCTGACCCGCCCGGCCTGCCTCGACGGGTGAATGCCGGCCAGAAACAGGCTCTCCTGAGCATAGATGTTGCCGACCCCGACTACTGTGTGATTGTCCATAATACAAGCCTTCACCGACTGCCTGCGGCCGGCGGCCCTGGCCGCCAGCCAGGCCCCATCAAAGTCCGGCCCAAGCGGCTCCGGGCCGAGATGATTGAGCAGCGGATGATGATCAGGCGTGGCCGTCCACAGCACCGAGCCAAACCGACGCGGATCATTGAAACGCAATATCTGTCCGCTGCTGAGCTCGATATCAACATGGTCATGCTTGCCGGCAGGCACCCCCTTCGGCAGTATCCGCAGGCTGCCGGACATACCCAGATGGATCAGCATCTGCCCGGCCGGCAGATCAATCAGCAGGAACTTGGCCCGGCGGCGGACGGCCGCAACCGAGGCCCTGCGCAGATTGATGACCTCCACCGGCACCGGCCAGCGCAGTTGCGGCTGGCGCACCTGAACCCGGACAATGCTGGCCCCCTCCAGATGGGGGGCTATTCCACGGCAGGTAGTCTCTACTTCGGGCAGCTCGGGCATGAAAGTGTCACCATCGGCACTGTTTACTTGACGTACATTCGCGCAGAATCGCTCTCGCTACAAAGACAATTAACGCAGTGGAATCCTCATGAGTCTCAACGGTCTGTTTTCCCCGTCCGCCTGGCAGGTGGTGCTGATCATCCTTGCCCTGACGCACATCACTATTGTCAGTGTCACCGTCTACCTGCATCGCCATTCTGCCCACCGGGCACTGGACCTGCACCCGGCGCTGGCACATTTTTTCCGCTTCTGGCTGTGGCTGAGCACAGCCACCAACACCAAGGAGTGGACCTCTATTCACCGCAAGCATCATGCCTTTTGTGAAACCGAGAACGACCCGCATAGCCCGGTGATCTTCGGCATCAACAAGGTACTGCGTGAAGGCGCCGAACTGTATCAGGCTGAAGCACGCAATCAGGAAACCCTGCAGCGATTTGGCGCCGGCACCCCGGACGACTGGATCGAGCGCAATCTGTACAGCCGGTTCCCGAATCTCGGCATTGCCTTTATGGGCGCCATTAACCTTGTCTGCTTCGGACCGATCGGTATCACCATCTGGGCAGTGCAGATGATGTGGATTCCGGTATTTGCTGCCGGCGTCATCAACGGCATTGGCCACTTCTGGGGTTACCGCAACTTCGAGTGTCGCGACGCTTCGCGCAATATTGTGCCGTGGGGCATCCTGATTGGCGGTGAAGAGCTGCATAACAATCATCACACCTACCCGAACTCGGCCAAGCTGTCGGTGCGCCGCTTCGAGTTCGACATGGGCTGGGCCTGGATTCGCCTGTTCGAGAAGCTGCATCTGGCCAAGGTCAATAAAGTGCCGCCACGGCCGGTGTTTGCCGAGGACAAGAACAGCATTGACATGGATACCCTGCGCTCCCTGATGCAGAACCGCTTTCAGGTGATGGCGCGCTACCGCCGGGAAGTGATCGTGCCAGTATTTCAGGAAGAGCGGGAGCGGGCATCGGAAGCCACCCGCGCATTTTTCCGCCGTGCCGGTGCCCTGCTGCACCGCGAGGAAACCCTGATCAATGAAAGCGGCCGGGAGAAACTCAGCCGGCTGATGTCGGAAAGCGAAACCCTGGCAGCCATCTATCAGTTCCGCCTGCGCCTGCAGGATATCTGGTCGCGTACCAGTCAGAACTCGCAGGATATGGTCGATGCCCTGCGGCTCTGGTGCGCCGAGGCCGAAGCTTCCGGCATACGTTCGCTGGAAGAATTCGCCGCCAAACTGAAAGCCTACACGGTGGCGCCCAGCGCTGCCTGAGGCTGACGCCGTCACCGGCCGCCCTCTGGCGGCCATAAAAAAGCCCGGCATTGCCGGGCTTTTTTATTCGGATCAGGTAACTCGAAAAGCTTACTTGATCTTGCCTTCCTTATACGGGACGTACTTGCGCAGCACCGGGTCAAACTTGTTCATTTCCAGTTTTTCCGGGTGGTTACGCTTGTTCTTGGTGGTGGTATAGAAGTGACCGGTACCACCAGTAGAAACCAGTTTGATCTTTTCGCGAGCGCCGCTCTTGGCCATGACCTGTCTCCTTAGACCTTGATGCCACGGGCACGGACGTCGGTCAGGACCG
>JBFHPX010000187.1:0-5068 GCA_041592575.1 Alcanivoracaceae bacterium | reverse complement strand
CGATTCGCGACATCTGGCTCAGCCTTGGCTACAACTTCCGTGGCTTCTACGATGCAGACTTCAGCGGCGCCGAGGGCCGCGTGCAGGGTATTGTGCTGGACTTCCGCATCAAGTTTGATCAAGGCAGTGTGCGGAACATGCGGGGAGAACAGCCATGATCAGATTTATCCAGATAGCCGCTCTGATGATGGCCAGCATGGCCGGCCATGCAGCGATGATCTCCCGCACTATCACCATCGACGGCAATATGGCCGACTGGTACAGCGCCCCGAACATCACCACCAATCCCGGCCAGTTCAGTTCAGACTGCCAGCATGGCACGGCCTGTGACCGGGACCCACCAAATAGCACTGGCCGCGACCTGAGAAAGTTCAGCTTTACCTGGGACGCCAATTACATCTACTTTTATGTCGAGCGTTACGCCAGCACCAGTAACACTACAGACTGGCTGTTCTATCTGGACAGCAATGCCAACGGTTTCATGGAAAGTAATGAGCCTATTTTCCGGGTTCAGTGGAGTGGCTCCAACCAAAGAACCAATGCGTACCTGTGCCCCTATTTCCCGGTCAACACCACCACCGGCGACCCGTTAACCGACAGCAATGGTCTGGGTGATGGCTACACCATGCCGGGCGGGTCAGCCAACGCCCAGTGCAACTCGCTGTATTCCAACGTCGTCGCCGGCGCCACCTCGGGCGTGGAAATGGAATCCCGTTTGTCATGGGCACAGATCGGCCTGCCCGGCCCCACCAACCTGCGCTTTCATATTTCCTCGTCCACCGGCGTCAACCTGCCCAGTCAGGTGATTGACAACATGGACGGACCCGGCGGCGGTGGTGGCCAGCTTTTCCCGCCTGACATGTCAATCGGTATCACCGCCAACAACTCACCGATTTACAGTGGCACTAGCGTGACTTTCAGTGTCACCCTGACCAACACCCAGTTCACCGGGTTTACCAATATCAGTTCATCACTGTCGCTGCCGCCGCAACTGGTGTACCAGTCCCATAGCGCGCCGGCCGGCACCAGTTTTGTGGATAGCAACGCCGACACCATACCGGACCGATGGCAGGTGCCGTCCCTTGCCGGCCAGCAGAGCCTTGTGCTGCAGGTTACCGCCATTGCCCAGTCAGTACCCTTCGCCATCAACACCAACACCACAGCCAGTCTGGTCAGCTGGACCGGAACCGATTCCAACCCGGCCAATAACAGCAGTACCGCCGTGGTTCAGGTGCTGCCGGTGCCTGAGCTTTCCGTGGTCAAGGTGGCCTCCACCGCCACCGCAGACCCGGGCAACACGGTGTCTTTCACATCTACGGTGTCGAATATATCGGGAGCCGCCGCTCATAACGTGGTGCTGCGCCTGACGCTGGATCCGTTTACCGCATTGCGACTGAATACCTACGGCGTCAACCAGCACGTCCAGTTCAATGCCGGCGCTTCCGGGTTGAGCAGCAACACCACCACCTACTCAAACAATGGCGGTGCCACCTTTACCTACCTGCCGGTATCAGGCGGTGGCGGCGCGCCGGCGGGCTTTGATGCCAACGTTACCACCATCCGCCTGACCACCAGTGGCAGCATGGCTGCGGGAAGCAATTTCTCCGTGCTCTATGACGCGCAAATACGCTAACGGCAGACTCAGAAAGGAATATCGCGCACGCTCGCCTTGATGATTTCCCGTTTCAGATCGTCATAGCTGTGTACGGCGGTGAACTGTGGAAATTCGTCAATCACGTTTTGCGGTGCATGGAACAGAATGCCGACATCGGCCTCCGCCAGCATGGTGGTGTCGTTATAGGAGTCGCCCGCCGCAATTACCCGGTACTCCAGGCCATGCAAGGCCTTGACCGACATGCGCTTCGGGTCTTTCTGGCGCAGCTTGTAATCGGTAATTCTGCCCTGCTCGCTCACTTCCAGCTTGTGACAGAACAATGTTGGCCAACCGAGTTGACGCATCAGTGGTTTGGCAAACTCATAGAAAGTATCGGAAAGAATGATCACCTGAAAGTGCTCACGCAACCAGTCGACAAACTCCGGCGCGCCCGGGATCGGGCCCATCTCGTCAATCACTTTCTGAATATCCGGCAGACCGTAGCCGTGCTCGTCAAGAATGCGCAGACGCTGTTTCATCAGCACGTCGTAATCGGGAATATCCCGGGTGGTGGCTCGTAACGCCTCGATACCAGTGCGCTCGGCAAAGTTGATCCAGATTTCCGGAACCAGCACCCCTTCCAGATCAAGACAGACGATTTCCACGACGCACCCCCAGAAAGAAATAAGGCGGCATTTTCCCTGTCCCGACCGGGATTGGCAATGGCAACCAGCGGCAAGCATGCCTGATCCCGGCTTGCCGCAGGCAAATTCCCCGGTGCATGATGGCTTTTCTGTCTTAATCAGCCGCGGGGTGCCAAAACGTGAGCAAGGCCAGATCCGAGACTTTCCACGACCCGTCACAACGGCTCTTTATCCGTCAGGCCAGCCTCGACGACATCCCCGGGCTCATGCAGCTCAGCACCAAGGCCTACGCCGGCACCGGCATGCATGGCTATTCCTCAGGCCCTCTGAATGGCCAGATCCACAAATTCCCGCAGGGACAGTTCGTCGCCGTGCTGGGCGAACGGATTGTCGGCTACTGCGCCACTTTCCGGGTCTCCGAGGACATCGCGCTGGCCCGCCACGACTGGGCGTCCATCACTGGCAATGGCTATGCGTCCCGCCATGACCCGGAAGGCAACTGGTTATACGGGATGGAGGTGTGTGTCGATCCCGATGTGCGCGGATACCGCATCGGTCAGCGCCTGTATAACGCCCGCAAGCAACTTTGTCAGGATCTCGGGCTCAAGGGCGTCGTCTTCGTAGGCCGACTGCCATCCCTGGCTCGCCGTATCAAACGCTTTTCCAGCGTCAGCGACTATGTCGACAGCATCGTCGCCGGCAAGCACCGCGATCCGGTGCTGTCATTCCAGCTGCACAACGGCTTTCAGGTACATGACATTATCCCGTCCTATCTCAATGCCGACCGGGAATCTCTCGGGTACGGCATTCACCTGCTCTGGCACAACCCGAAAGTCTCAGAGATAAACAACCCTCAGCGGCAGAAGAGATACGGCGCACGAGTGCCTGACAGCATTCGCGTCGGCGCAGTGCAATACATGCAACGCGGGGTAAAAAGCTTTGAGGAGTTCGTCGACATCGTTACCTATTTCGTCGACGTGGTGGCAAATTACAAAGGCGATTTCGTCATCTTTCCGGAACTGTTTGCGCTTCAGTTGCTTTCGGTCGAGGAAAACGAACTGGGCCCCGCCGCCGCCATTGAGGCGTTGTCACAATATACCCCGCAGTTTTGTGAGACGTTCCGGCAGCTGTCGCTGCGATTTAACATCAACATCGTCGCAGGCTCGCACCCGACACGAATGGAAGATGGATCGGTTCAGAACGTCGCCTACATTTTTCTTCGTGATGGCACCATTCACACCCAGTCCAAGATCCACCCGACACCCAACGAGGCTTACTGGTGGAATATTCGTGGCGGCGACAAACTGACCGCCATTGATACTGACTGCGGCCCCATAGGTGTGCTGATCTGCTACGACTCGGAGTTTCCCGAGCTTGCCCGGCATCTGGTCGATCAGGGTATTCGCATCCTGTTTGTACCGTTCTGCACAGACGAGCGACAAAGCTATCTTCGTGTCCGTTACTGCTGCCAGGCTCGCGCAGTGGAGAACCAGATCTACGTGGTGATGGCAGGCAATGTCGGCAACCTGCCGAAGGTCCACAACATGGATATCCAGTACGCGCAGAGCGCGATACTGACTCCCTGTGACTTCCCTTTCGCCCGAGATGGTATCGCCGCAGATTCCACGCCAAATGTGGAAATGGTGTTGTTCGCCGACCTGCGTCCGGACATCCTTGAGCTCGCGCGCAACGGCGGAACAGTCAAGAACCTGAAAGACCGACGCCATGATCTTTACGGCGTCCAGTGGCGAGGCAAGTGACAAATGCCGTATTAACGAACCGGCAACTCGATGCCGCTGAATAAATGGTCCAGTTCTTCGCGAGAGTGACAACGGACCGCCGAGTCCACCAGCTCCCTGCGCAGGTGCGGGGCAAACTCACGCATGAACTCATACATAAAGCCGCGCAAGAAAGTGCCCTTGCGGAAGCCTATCCGGGTAGTACTGGATTCGAACAGATGCCCTGCATCCAGTGTCACCAGCCCTTTGTCCTGCTCTGGTGCCATCGCCATATGGGCAATAATGCCGATGCCCATACCAAGACGAACATAGGTTTTGATCACGTCGGCATCGGCGGCGGTAAACACCACCCGTGGCTGCAACCCGGCCTGAGTGAACGCCTCATCCAGTTTGCTGCGACCGGTAAACCCGAACACATAGGTGACCAGCGGATACTCGGCGATCGCCTCCAGAGTCAAAGGCTTCACTCTGGTCAGCGGATGCCCTTCCGGCACCACCACGGTCCGGTTCCATCGATAGCACGGCATCATGATCAGGTCGGCGAACAGCTCCATCGCCTCGGTGGCGATGGCGAAATCCACCTGACCCTTGGCCGCCATCTCGGCAATCTGCATCGGCGTGCCCTGATGCATCTGCAAGGATACATCCGGAAAACGCTCGGTAAATCGCTTGATCACTGGCGGCAACGCATAGCGGGCCTGGGTATGGGTGGTAGCGATACGCAGTTCGCCACGATTCTCGTCCCGAAACTCGTGGGCCACCTTACGGATGGAGTCAACTTGCTGGAGAATATCGCCGGCAATGCGCAGGATGACCTGACCGGCCGGAGTGATATGGGTCAGGTGCTTGCCACTGCGGGAAAAAACCTCCACCCCAAGCTCGTCCTCCAGCATGCGGATCTGCTTGCTGATCCCGGGCTGGGAGGTGTAAAGAGCCTGAGCCGTGGCCGACACGTTCAGGTCATGACGGGCGACTTCCCAGATGTAGCGCAGCTGCTGCAGCTTCATGGCGTCCTCCGTGAGAATGCTTGCAGCAGTTATAAGAACACAGTCAACTATGCCCTGTCAGCATAGAAAAAAGGCTCATTCCTG
>JBFHPX010000186.1:0-5114 GCA_041592575.1 Alcanivoracaceae bacterium | reverse complement strand
GCGGCTCTTGTCCGGGCGTCAATGCCGCTATTGGGATTATCTGAGTAGAACCTGTCTTGATCTCAGCTAAAGCATAAAATGCTGTGTCTCACTCGCAGCGGGTATGTCTAGAAGAGTAACCGGGGATGGGTTCGTGATTTTGGGGTAGCTGTTTGTGAAAGTCCTTCTTGTCACCCTCAATTACTGGCCGGATCTCACGGGCATCGGCAAATACTCCGGCGAGATGGCGGAGTGGCTGGCCGCGCAGGGGGATGAGGTGCGGGTAGTCACGGCCCCGCCCTATTACCCCGCCTGGCAAGTCAATCCTGAATACTCCGCCTGGCGTTATCGCCGCGAGCAGGTCGCCGGCGTCGATGTCTGGCGCTGCCCTCTATATGTGCCTGCCCGCCCCACCGGTCTCAAGCGGATTCTACATCTGGCCAGTTTCGCCTTGTCCAGCCTGCCGCTGCTGCTGTGGTCCGGGCTGCGCTGGCGGCCCGATGTCGTATTTGTCGTCGAGCCGCCGTTGTTCTGCGCGCCGGCAGCGTTGCTGGCGGCTCGGCTCGGTGGCGGCCGGTCATGGCTGCATGTGCAGGATTTCGAGGTCGATGCGGCCTTCGATCTGGGCATACTCAAGTCCAGGCGCTTGCGCGACTGGGTGCTGGCCGGTGAGCGTTGGCTGATGCGGCGCTTCGACCGGGTCAGCACCATATCGGAGCGGATGCTGGAGCGCCTGGCGCACAAGGGGGTGGTGGCTGAGCGGCGCGTGCTGTTCCCGAACTGGGTGGAGCTGGATCGGATCACGCCGCTGCAGACGGTCTCGCCGCTGCGTCGCGAGTGGGGGTTCTCGGACGCTGATGTGGTTGTGCTGTATTCAGGGAATATGGGTGAAAAACAAGGGCTTGAGGTTCTGATCGAGGCTGCCAGGCAGCTCGGAGGTGAGACCCGCCTGCGCTTCGTGTTGTGCGGCGATGGGGCAGCGCGACCGCGTCTGGAGGCCGCTGCGGCGGGACTCCCCAACATAGTGTTCAAGCCTTTGCAGCCCCTTGAACTGCTTAATGATTTGCTGGGCCTGGCCGATATCCATGCACTGCCGCAACGGGCTGATGCCGAGGATCTGGTTTTGCCGTCGAAACTGACCAATATGCTCGCCAGCGGTCGGCCGGTTGTGGCGACTGTCGGGGCGTCGACACAGGTCGCAGAGATCGTTAAAAGCTGTGGTATCGTGGTCCCCCCCGGCGATCCGGCCGCTCTGGCCGGGGCCCTGGGTGAGCTCGCACAGGCGGCCGAAAAGCGTCATGCGCTCGGCATCGAGGCGCGCCACATGGCTGAACAGCTATGGGACAAAGAACGGCTGCTTAACTGCGCATTCAGGAACTGATCGGCATCGGGGGATGTCGCTTATGTTCCATAAAATAATGAAATAGAGCGTTGATCAATGAGTGAAAACACCGAAGTGAATGAAATGCAGCAGCCGTTGTGGCGTGCCTCGGCGATGTGGTGGTTGCTGGTATTGGCGGGTATCGGATTGGCGACGTTCGCCGCTTATGACGGCGTTTCGGAAATGCTGCGGCGCTGGGAAACCAGTGAGGAATATGGCTACGGCTACATGATTCCCGCCATTGCCGCCTTCCTGATCTGGCAGCGCAAGGATCGTCTGGCGGCGATGGAGTTCAGGACTTCGTGGGGCGGCATCCTGGCGCTGGTGCTCGGGCTGATGGTGTTGTTTGCCGGCCAGCTCGGTACGCTGCATTCGGTGACTCAGTACGGATACATACTGACACTGATGGGCGGTGCGTATGCCTTGCTGGGCAAAGACGCCTTCAAAGTCATTTTCATGCCGCTGGTGCTGCTGTTCCTGATGGTGCCGATCCCGGCCTTTCTGTTCAATAATCTCTCCGCATACCTGCAGCTGATTTCATCCGAACTGGGCGTGATGGTGATCCGTCTGTTCGGAATAAGCGTCTATCTGGAAGGCAATGTTATTGATCTTGGCGCGTACAAGCTGCAGGTCGTAGAGGCCTGTAGTGGCTTGCGTTATCTGTTCCCGCTGGTGTCTCTCTCCATTATCGCTGCCTATTTCTACAAAGATGCCGTGTGGAAGCGCGTGGTCCTGATTCTGTCGAGTATCCCTATTACCGTATTCATGAACAGTTTCCGCATCGGCGTGATCGGTATTCTTGTCGAATATGGCGGCCCGGGTCAGGCGGAAGGCTTTCTGCATGATTTCGAAGGCTGGGTCGTGTTCATGGGTTGCGTCGCATTGCTAGTCGGCGAAATGTGGCTGCTGACAAGAATAGGCGGTGATCGCAGGCCATTCTCCGAGATTTTCGGTGTCGAATTGCCTGCTGATATATCAATGGCCGGGGCGAAAAAGCGTCCTGTCACCTTGCAGATTGGCGTTATGTTCGCCGTGCTTGTGGGTGCCGCTGCGGTATCGGCGTCATTGGCGGGTCGAGACGAGATCGCGCTTGAGCGCGACAGTTTCGAGACCTTCCCGGTGGAGTTGCAAGGCTGGTATGGGCGTGAGGGGACACTTGAGGAAGTAGTGCTGGATGCACTCAAGCTGGATGATTATATCATTGCGGATTATCGCCACCCCGACGGTGACTCAATCAACTTCTATGTTGCCTATTACGCATCCCAGCGATCCGGTGCGGCGGCACATTCGCCGGCATCGTGTCTGCCCGGCGGTGGCTGGCAGATGGATGATCTGGCGCCCTATGAGGTTATGCCGGGCCTGGTCGTCAACCGTTCGGTGATCAGGAAGGGGGATTCCCGCCAGCTGGTGTATTACTGGTTCAAACAGCGTGACCGGATAGTGGTCAACGAGTTTGCGGTCAAGTGGTACCTGCTGTGGGATGCGCTGACGCGCAACCGTACTGATGGCGCATTGATTCGGCTGACAACGCTGCTGCCGCCGGGCGAAGACATCAAGGCGGCAGATGCGCGTATGAAGGAGTTCGTGTCCGCTATTGAGCCGGTTATCAGCAAGTACGTACCTGACTGATGTCGGCGCTGTTATCCACATACGTTGTCGTTTTCATGGTCGCGCTGGCGGTGAGCATGGCGCTCATCCCGCTGATGATACGTCTTGCGCCGCATATCGGCATGATCGACAAGCCGGATCCGCGCAAGGTGCACAGCGCGCCGATACCGCGCGCAGGAGGCATCGGTATTGTAGTGGGTGCGTTAGTGCCCATGCTGATCTGGCTGCCAATGACCGACACCCTGACGGCGTATTACATCGGCTCGCTGGTGTTGCTTGTTTTCGGTGTCTGGGACGATATCGCCGAGCTTGGTCATTATGTGAAATTCGTGGGCCAGTTCGTTGCCGCCATCCTGGTGGTTTACTACGGTGGCGTTGTCGTCGAGAGCTTCCCGTTCATGGGGCTCGAACCGCTGCCGCAGGAAATCGGCAAGCCCTTCACGGTCATTGCGCTGGTCGGAATGATCAACGCGATAAACCATTCCGATGGTCTGGACGGCCTGGCGGGTGGCGAGTCGCTGATGACTCTGGCAGGCATTCTGTATCTTGCGTCGCAGGCGGAAGGTGCGGAGGTCATAGTTATTGCAATCGCGGTGATGGGTGGCGTATTCGGTTTCCTCCGCTTCAACTCGCACCCGGCACGTATCTTCATGGGTGATGGCGGGAGTCAGTTTCTGGGTTTTTCGCTGGGTGTGCTGGCGGTGCTCCTGACGCAGCAGGTTAATACCGCATTGAGTCCTGCCTTGCCGCTGCTGCTGCTGGGTCTGCCGATTGCCGATATCCTGATGGTTTTCTGGCTGCGCGCCCGTTCCGGGGGCAGTTGGTTCAAAGCGACGAAAAATCACATACATCATCGACTGTTGGAGCTTGGGTTCCGTCATTATGAGTCTGTGGCGGTGATCTACACAGTGCAGGCGCTGATGGTGCTGTCAGCGCTGGCCATCCCCTATGCGGCGGATGTTGCAATAACGATTATCTATCTGTCGATCTGTGTGCTTGTTTTTGTGGTCTTGAGCCGGTCTGAGCGCTCTGGCTGGCGTGCGCATGCGGAATATCGAAGCGCGAATTGGATACCCCGGTTTCTGTCGACGGTGCGTGAAGCCAATCTAAGCAAGCAGGTGCCGGCGAAATTCGTCACTGTCGTGGCATCGTTCTATCTGCTGCTCGGGGCGCTTGCCATTAAGGAAGTGCCGGCCGACATGTCGATCATCGCCGCAGTTCTCGCGTTTGTGCTGCTGGTGCGGCTTATCTTCGGATATCGCGTCTGGTTTTTGATGCTGCGCCTGCTGGTGTTCACTGCCGTGGCATTGGTTGTCTATCTGGTCAACACTTACCCGGATGCGTGGTATTCGGCCATTGGCGGCTTTGGTTATGTTTTCTTTGCAATTCTCGCCGTTGCGCTGGCTATCGGCATTCGCCTGGCGGAAGAAGACAGTTTTAGGGTGACTCCGCTGGATTATCTGGTAATTCTTATCATGGTGGCGCTGGCAATGCTGCCGGAGCAGGATCTGGCGACGACGGGATTGCTCGCCATGGCATTGCAGGCGGTAATTCTGTTTTATTGTGCAGAGCTGGCGATGCGTAAAATGCAAACGCGTTGGAATATTTTCACCGGTGCGATCCTGTTGTCGCTCACCGTGATTGCCGCGCGTGGTTTATTGATCTGATCTGGAGAATGTTTCGATGTCGCAAAAAGTAGCGTTAATAACCGGCGTGACCGGACAGGATGGCGCCTATCTGGCCGAGTTGCTGCTGGAGAAGGGTTATATAGTCCATGGTATCAAGCGCCGTGCATCATCATTCAATACCGATCGCATTGATCATCTTTACAGCGATCCGCATGAGAAAGGGCGGCGTTTCATTCTGCAGTATTGCGACCTGACCGATGCCACCAATCTGATCCGCATAATACAGCAGGTGCAGCCGGACGAGAGTTATAACCTCGCCGCACAGAGTCACGTCGCTGTGTCGTTCGAGACGCCGGAATACACGGCGAACGCCGATGCATTGGGAACGCTGCGCATACTCGAGGCGATTCGCATTCTGGGGCTGGAGAAGAAAACCCGTTTCTATCAGGCGTCGACTTCGGAGATGTTCGGCAAAGTGTACGAAACGCCGCAGCGTGAGACTACGCCGTTCTATCCGC